>NZ_CP147021.1 GCF_037126435.1 Bernardetia sp. ABR2-2B
GAAATTAATACGAACAGTATCACTAATTCTACATCCTCTTGGGTCTTGAACGACAAGACTATATGTATTTTCTTCTGTAACATCAAAGACAGAATCTGTTGCAATGATTGTATTTTCTCCTGCTACATACCATTCATAGGTTGTTCCTGCAAGGTGTGATAAATCACTTCCAACCAGTCTATAAGGTAAATCGGCTGGAGAACAGACTGTTTTGTCTTCTCCTAAATCTACGACTACCTCATCATCAAAATTGAATACTTTTACTCGGTTACTAGTAGATGCACAACGTGTGATAGCATTTTCTAAGCGAATAAAATACGTTCCTGTATCCAAAACAAAAAGAGTATCATTGCCATTTCCAACAGAAATAATGTCGCCATTTTCATCTAGGCTTTTCCAATCATAAATAAAATCTCCTTCTGGTGCAACAATAAAAGCTGTATCAGTTTTACATTTATATTTATCTACCCCCAAATCTACCACAGGTAAAGGATAGACAATCATTGTCATAACTCGGCTCGTATCTGGACAGCCATTTGTTTCTCCAATGACCCATATTTCATCACCATTTTGGAAAGTACCTGCGATGGGTTCATATTCGTTTGCAACTGCTCCTGCTGGCATTGGTAATCCATTTTTATAAAAAACATAGTTAGTTGCTCCTTCGGCTACAAATTTTGTGGTTTGATTGGCACAAATGGACGTGTCAGGAGAGGATAAAATAACTGTTGGAGTAGGTGTAACAGCTACCTCTACTATTGTATTTGGAACAGGAGCAAGGCTACAAAGTGTATCAAGAAGGGAAACAATTTGATATGTTCCTCCCTCTGATTGAATCGTATATTCAAAAGGACTAGGAGTAGTTTCTGTTCCTACATAAACCTCTCTAATTTGTGTAAGACCTCCAGTAGATGTTTCTCTGTAAGTAAGTTTTAACGGAAAAGCACCACTAAGTTCAAAGGTTATAGGACTTATATCTCTTTCACAGATAGTATTATTCCCAGTTAAACTAGCTGATAGAGGAGGTAAAAATACCACTGTTATTGTATCATTAGCTTGACATCCAAAAATAGAATTACTAATACGCACTTTATATTTTTTTGTAATAGTTTGATGAGGTATAAACTCATCAATAGACAAGGTTGAGTTTATACCTATGATTGTTGTAGGTGCAGCTAACTCTGACCATTCAAAAGAAGTTGTTGGTAGTAAATAAGCTGGAAGACCTGTCGTTAGGTTCACTCTACCCTCAGAAGCACAGAGAAATAAACTATCAGGAAAGTTAGTTTCTCCTTCTTTTTTTATTTGTACAGCACTATTTCCAAAGAAAATAACAGTTACTGTATCTTTTACTTTACAGGAATTGAGAATGCCATTTATAGCATCAACAATTGTAATTTCATAGCGAGTAGTATCAGAAAAATTAGCTACTGGGAGTATTCTATCTGTTCCCACTACTGTAATCAAACTTGGATTAGTAATATCTTTCCATGAATAAGTCACTTGCCCTGTATTTGAAGTGTAGCCAGCTTCTAAGGTCTGAGTTCCATCTGTATCACAAAAGATAAGTGAATCAGCAGCTAACTCATTGCCTTGTAAAATCACAGCAGCAGGAAAAAATATAACTTTAATGGTATCTTTTTCTATACACCCATTTAGATTAGCTTCTACTCTATAAACAGTTGTGTCTGAAAAATTATCTACCCAAAGCGATCCAAAAGTAGAGAGTAGTGTGTTTGTCTCTTGTTCAAACCATTGGTAAGTGGTAATATTTGTATTTGCTACACTATCTACATATAAAAGCTGTCTATTGTCATTATCACAAAAACGTAAAACAGTATCTGCTAATTGATTATTATGATAAATAGTAGGGTTTGGAGAGGGTTTAAACTCAATTTCCACAAAAGTAGTATCTCCACAGAAAGCAGGATTAGAAGGGTCTTTTACTATTAAGGTATAAATTCTAGTAGAAGAAAAATGAGTAGTTTGGACAGCAGGAGTCGTAGCAAAAGGAGTTCCTAAAGGCTCAGAAACTGTATTTGTTTGATACCAATAATACTCAGTTTGACTAGAATGACTAGGATCTTGTGCATTCAATGTTTGCGCTCCATCTCCATCACAATAGACTAAAGTTTGTGTAGAAACATCTTGTAGATTTATTTTGATTTGTGTTGTGGGAGGAGGAGTAAATACCACAGTTACTTCATCTGTTTGAGAACAGGAAATTTCTGAATATATGTATGTTACTTCTACTCTATAGGTTCTAGTCGCTGAGAAATTATCTACCCAAAGCGAAGCAAAAGAGGATACAAGTGTATTAGTTTGTGTATCAAACCATTGATAAGTAGTCGTATTT
Organism: Bernardetia sp. ABR2-2B; assembly: GCF_037126435.1. Classification (GTDB taxonomy): domain Bacteria; phylum Bacteroidota; class Bacteroidia; order Cytophagales; family Bernardetiaceae; genus Bernardetia. The sequence continues at coordinate 2,357 of NZ_CP147021.1, forward strand.
GTATTGGCTGTACTATCTACATAGAGAAGCTGTTTATTATCATTATCACAAAAATACAAAGTGGGATTAGCTACTTGATTATTATGATAAATAGTAGGGTTTGGAGAGGGTTTAAATTCAATTTCCACAAAAGTAGTATCTCCACAGGCAGCAGAGTTAGAGGCATCTGTTACTACTAAGGTATAAATTTTAGTAGAAGAAAAATGAGTAGTTTGGACAGCAGGAGTCGTAGCAAAAGGAGTTCCTAAAGGCTCAGAAACTGTATTTGTTTGATACCAATTATATTCAATTAGGCTAGAATGACTGGGGTCTTGTGCATTTAGTATTTGCGCTCCATCTGCATCACAATAAATCAAGTTTTGTGTAGAAACATTCTGCTGATTTATTTTTATTTGTGTAATAGGAGAAGCCGTAAAAACGATAACTATCTCATCAGTTTGAGGACAGGAAATTGTTTGTTCTGAGCGAGTTACTTCAACAGAATATCTACTTATTGAAGAAAAATTATTAACACTAATAGAAGCTGTATTGCCTACTAAACTTCCATCTTGATACCAAGAAATCTGAGCATCAGTAGGCAAGTTAGAGAGTATAAGTTCTTGTTCTCCCTCTTCATCACAGAAAAATAAAGTATCAGGAGCTGACTGAGCAGCATACTCAATATCTACATTATGAGTAGGCTCAAAAATAACAGTAAGAGTATCATACGAATTTCCTTTATCTAAAGCATTACAAGCAGAAGAAGGGTTATCGACTTTCACAGCATAAGTGGTACTACTAGAAAAATTATTTACGCTCAATGTAGCATTATTCGATAAAGGAGTAGTATTTCCTACTTCATACCATTTATAAGAGGTAAAGCTAGTATGAGTATTATCCAAAGCACTAATCATTTGTACACCTAGACTATCACAGATACGCAATGTATCTAGAGAGGTATTATTATGTGTAATAGTAGCTATAGGAGGAGGACTAAAAGTAAGTTCAATTGTATCTCTATCTACACAGCCTGTGGCATCTGTTGCTGTTAATTCATAGCTGCCTGTTTGTGTAGCTACATATTCTTGTGTGGTAGCGAGTAAAGTTGGATTAGGTAATCTGCGCCATTGATAGGTTTCAAAATTAGCACCTCCACGTAGCAGTTTTTCAGTAACTAAGCCCTCACAATGTAATTCATCTTCTCCTAGACCCATTAAATTAAGTAAGCTAGTTCCTACTGAATAGCCATATGATTCAGCAAGACCATGACCATATACATAGGCAATAAAGCCTTCATTGGCAGAACTAGAATTATTTAGGTTATGTACCCCTGAGGTAAGTACAGAGCGAGCATAGGAATAATTTGTTCCTACAATAGGTATAAAACTAAGTGTATTTGCTCCATCTAAAAGAATATTATTTATATTACCTGTTTTAGTAATGACTTTGAGGTGATACTCATCAATACGAAATGTACTCATCGCATCAAAATTAATATTTTTGATAGTCTGTCCATTTGGAGAGAGTAGTGTGAAATGAGAGTCTCCTCTATTAGAAGAAGAAGCATCATAATCAGAAGTAGCTAAATGTCCTACAAGAATTGGCTTAGAAGCCTCAATAAAGCGAGGAGTATTATCTCCTAAGGTTCTAAATTGATAGAATTCTCCCTCATTCAGCGAGATAGGTGAGCTAGGATCTCCACTAATATTTATAAGTGTACCATCACTCTGAGCTATTATCTTGAATAAATCAAAGCGACGCAAAATAGAAGGAGATGTATTAACTACATCAGGTACAGTAATAAAACTACGTCCCCATCTTTCAGTGGAAGGTAACTGTTCATAGTGGTGGTTTGAACCAAACTGATTGTCTCCGACTCTAGAACGTATATTTCCAGAAAAAACAGCAATCGGTCTAGTCGCACTTATTTTTGAACTTGATAAGTCTCCATCTTCTCCTTCTAAGAAATATTTTGCTTGTACCAAATAACTTTCACCTCTATTGAGTAGTATAGTGAAAGGTATATGTGGCAAATTCCCTTGCTCTGTTTCTGCTGTAGGTGTAATTTCAACAGATGTATTATCTTCTGTAGCTATGATATTAAACTGAGCAGCAGATAATTCTCCTAGAGTTGCAATAATAGGATCTCCATTGGCTTTTTGTGTAAGAGCATAGTGTTTTTTTCCTAATGTATTGACAGGATAAATTACTGTGGCGTCAGAAGAAGATTCACTTGTATGAAGTGCATAGACACTTACATTATCATCAGCCTCTACATAAATTCCTTGTAAAAGTACCTGCTGATCAGTAAAAGAATAAGAACTGTAAGGAGTTATCACAATGCTTGTTGAGGTATTTGCTGCTATACTAACAGTAGCAAAGAGAGTAGTACCACCTTGTGTATACACTCTGCAATTTGTAGCTACAGAGGAAGTTATACGTAGTTCAAGAGTTTTTATACCAAAACCAGCATAATTTTCTAAGAATCCAACCCAAAACTCTTTTCCTTCTGTGGTAAGTTCACATTGTGCTTTAACAAGATGGGAGAAACTAAGAAATACAAAAATAAGTGTAATCCTTAATAAGAATAGTGCTTTCATTTGATTTTTTTTTGTATAAAAAGTAAAAATACAAAGATATTTCATTTTTTTTGATTTATATAATATTTTATCTTACTTTTGCATCTCAATTTTTTTTTGCACTTAGTAAAAGTCTTACAGATGAGAGGTTTCTGCTTTTTATATACTTTTTGTTTTTTATTGCTTCTGCCTTATTCTAGTGATGCTCAGAAAGGTGGAGGAGCTTCTTCTGAAGGATGTAGTTTAACATGGTACTCCACAGGATTACAAGAAAACGACTCTTATTTTACAGGTTCAGGCTCTGCCTCTACTCTTATCCCAAACTTTAATGCTGTAAATGGACAAGCCATAAATGGCTGGGTAAACTATGTCATAGAGACTCGTATAGAATCTGCTTTTTTTATACCTCCTAAGAATTATACGATGAGGCTTCAATTAGGCACAACACCGTATGAAATACGTTATCGGTTACCTAGAGATGTTTATCTAGGTTTATTAGAAATAGTTGTTTCTAATAGTTCTGTCTATTCAGCACCTGTTACTTCCACAGCAGATATTGCTGTTTTTAGAATTGCTAGAGAAGGAAATATAATGCGTTTTTATAAAAATAACGAATTAATTCCTGTACCTACTCTAGTTACAGCAGATACAGGGGCAGATGCTAGAGTTGAAGTTAGCGCAAGTCACCAAGGAAAAATGCGTGTCAATGTTTATTCTCCTATGTGTCAGCAGTTAATACCTGATTTTGAAGTTACTTCTTTAGAGTGTGATACTGGAATAGGTACAGTAAATATGATAGGTAAATGGGAATCAGCATCTCATTATTCACATAATACAACTTTAAACTCTCCTACAGGAACTCCTCAAGGCAGTAGTTTGTCCTCCTCTGTTCCTAGTGTAGGCTGGATAACATCTGTAATTCCAGATTACCGAGCTGCTACCTATTATATGGGTATTGGAAAGACAATTACTTGGCAACATACATTCACTCAGTTGAATGGCAATACATTAGTAGCCAATAACGAAGGTTTTGCAAGACCTACAAATATATTAGCAGTACAAGAAGATGGTTGGATTGGCTTTAGAAATGATAATAAAACACGTTGGTCAGTAGGTTTTATAGATGCTGCAACTTCTACTGTTTTATATGAATATAGAGCAAAAAGTCTTACTTTTGGTGAGATTCCTATTGGGGGAATAGGAACAGGAGTAGATATATATATAGAAGGGAATAAAGTAGCTACAGTTTCTGCATTTTTATCAGATTACTTGCGTATAGCTAAAGAAGGTGCTACTATTAAATTTTATGTCAATGAAGTGGAGGTATATAGTGAATCTATTACTACTCCCTCTAATCTAAAGGCTAATTTTGGTTTTGGAGGAGCGAGTTCTTCTATTTCTTATCCCACTCTTTCTTTTTGTACACCACCAGTAGAAATTACTCTTACAACTACAGATGTATCAGCTTGCCAAGGTCAAGATATTTTACCACTTACACCTACTACACAATATACAACAGAACTAAGATGGTATGCTACTAACCCAGATGGAGTTTTTCCACGTCCTTTACCTATTGATGTTGGATTTAGTTTTGACCCAGATGCAAGTGGTCTTCTCTCAACAGGAGTTCATTCTTATTATGTAACAGGTATAGACCTCAATGGACAAGAATCAACAGCTCGTCAAATTACAATTACGGTACATAATACTCCACAAGCGACTTTGACTCCTATTCCTGTTGTTTGTCAAGGAGAATCAGTTACGCTACAGATAACTAATTATAGCCCTTCTTATAGTTATAGTTGGGAGATTGAACAAGGTGGAATCTGGACATCTGTGGGAGTAGGAGAAGTAGCTACTTTAGATTACATAAACGGAACAACTTCTCTTTACTTTCGTCTCGTTACTACAAATTATATAACAAGTTGCTCCTCTTATATCTTAAGAACTATTTCTTATACTTCTTCTCCTACTCTTGTTTATAATTCTTTTGTCGAAGCTGAAGTAGGAGAAACAGCTACTTTTGATGTTATAAATACGAGTGGTATTATTTATACGTATCAATGGAGAGGACCTAATGGGTATATTTCTTCTGTAGAAAACCCTTCTATTTTAGTTAATTCAGGTTCGTATGGAGAATATGTAGTTGTTGTAAGTAATAATGGATGTGAAAGAGAATATAGAGCTATTTTGAGTGAAAAAGGTGTTTTTGCAACACTTAAAGAAAACTTAGGTGCTTCTTACTATCACACAAATAAAGTAGGAAAACTCTATTTCAAATTTGATGAAAAATATGGTGTAGGAGATAATGGAACTGCTGCTATTTCTGTTTTCAATTACGATTTTCAAGAAGTAACTCAATTGGATGCAACTAAAGAATATGGATATAATTGGTATGAGTTAGATTTGTCTAGTTTTGGAATAGAAGGCGATCAGTATGTGCTTCATATTAGAGATGAATTAGCTCGTAGGTATGTACTACGTGTTAAATATGTTACTGATAATAGCAGTGTATATATCTCCGAAAACGAAGAACTATGTATTAGTGAAGCCTCGGATCGTAGGAGTGTTAGGTTAAATGCTACTACCTATGTAGATGCTTCTCCTTATTCTATTAGTTGGTATGTATCAAAAAATCAAAACACAATAAATCAATTAGAAAATTTATCAGATTCTGATCGTGAAGCACTACTATTTTCAGAAGAAACAGAAGTTGATAGTCGTCATACAGCTACTTATTTTGAAACACAACAATATTATCTCAATGTGCCTAATCAAGATACGTTATACGCTTCTGGAGAAGGGATATATCATGTACGTGCTTTAGTAAGGAACTACTGTGGAGAGCAGACCTATAGTAATATAGTTACCATCAATGTATATATAGGAGAAAATTGTAGAGTAGTTCAAGTAGTACCTAAGAAAAAACATCGTTTTGAATTTTTCTTTAGCATTAGACGTTTACTTTCTCCCAGACCTAATACTAACCCTACTACCCAATGAAGATAACTTATAAAGGGTTGCTTTTTATTCTGTTTAGTGGAATGTTTGTAGCTTGTTCATATTCGCCAGAAAAGTATATAGCGTGGGTTCAAAACCCTGAAAATGGACTTAAAAAACAAGTTGCATATCAAAATTTTGTAATTGACATTCAATATAAGCCTACTGATTATATGCTTCTGACAAATAAAGGAGCAGATAAATCAGATAAAAATTTATTAGATAGTATGCAATACTATAGCTTGAGTATGCGTGTACCCAAAGAATTTTGTCAGCAAATGGAAAATAATCAAGCATTGAGAGATTATTTATCATACGGTTTTCAAGAAGATATTTATATACAACAGGGCAATGATAGTTTGCCTTGTGTTCTTTTTCATTATGAGCGCACACTAGCTATGAAATGTGTCGCTTCTTATGTACTCGGTTTTGAAAATTTAAGTCAAGATGTGAATCAAGAGCGATTTATGATTTTGAAATCAGCTTTTTTTTCAGAACCTATTCGTATTGCCTTTTCTAATTTAGAAACACCAGAAGTTCTACTTCCTTAAGTTAAAATAATGAGCCAACTATATACTACAAATTATACAAAGAGATTTCGCTTTTTAGCTATCTTTTGTGCTTTTAATCTACTTTTTAATACTATTATCTTTCCGATAACAAGTTATGCTGTCACTTCAGGACCTTCTCAACCAGAGATTAGTTCCTTTGCTTCTATTGATACAAGCAATATGGTAGATTTATTCTCAGGAGACTTTAGCTACAATATTCCTTTGTTAGAGCTTCCAGGACCTAATGGAGGTTATCCTTTCAATTTAGTTTATAATTCAGGAGTTTCTCCAGAGCAGGAAGCAAGTTGGGTAGGATTAGGCTGGAACTTAACACCAGGCTCTATACAGCGTCAGATGCGTGGTATTCCAGATGAGTTTAATGGAGGAGAAGATGTAGTTACTAAAACTACAGATATGAAGAATGATGATACATTTGGCGTAACTGTAGATACAGAAATTGAATTAATGGGCTTTAAGAAACCAAAAAAGTCTATTTTAGGCGATTCTACAAAGCTTGCTTTATCAGTCCCTATTACAGTTTATTACAATACCTATAAAGGTTTGGGTTATACATTAGGAGTTAATCCTAGTCTCAATTTACCAAGTAAAGGATCTTTAGGTCTTAATCCAGGTATTAATTTTTCGCTAGACAACAAAGATGGTGTAAGTATTACACCATCGTTAGGTTTACAAATGGCAGGTAAAAATAGGAATCATGTTTTCAATTTAGGTTTGAGTTATAATTCTAGAATAGGATTGACTAATTTAGGTTTAAATTATAATAATTCTGCTACAAAAAAACGAACAGTCAAGTTTAACTCAAATATAAACTTATACAACCAGGGTCGTGTTCCTTCTAGTGATATACTTATGCGTACTGTCAACTTATCAGGAAGTGCAAACTTTGGTCTTCCAACACTGTCCTTATTTAACCATATTAAACCACAGATATTTTTTAATTCACAATGGAGTGTTAAAAAACCTCAACAAATTCTTGCCTATGGATATATGTATTCTCAGAACGTAACTGAAAAGGGAATGATGGATATTAATAGAGAAAAAGAAAATCCTATTTTTAAGGAAAGTGTATCTCTTTCTATTCCTGAAGCTACTTATGATGTGTATTCTGTTGCTGGACATGGTCTGCAAGGTAGTTTTAGACCTTACCGTTCTGATATTGGTATTTATGGAAATCCCAAAGTAGTTTCCATAACAGGTGGGGGAGAAGTGGGTTTAGATTTTGGATTTAACCCAGCAACATCAGAATCGCATGTAGGGGTAGATGTAGGAGTAAATATGGGAGCTACCAAATCTACCAAATGGACTAATGGACAAAATAAAGTAAAAGGTAATAATGGATACAAACATACAAGCATAGGAGAAGACTCTACCAACGTACTTCATGAACCTTTTTATTTTAAGTTTACAAATGATAGAACAACTGTACAAGAAAATGAACTTGCCTATATTGGAGATGCTACAAACAGTAATCAAACACCTAATTTAAAACCTGTTCGTATAAAATTAGGAAACAAATCCATAGAGAATTTTGGAGATGATCGTAATTTCAAAATCCGTATCAATACAGTTCCTGCTTTGCCAAAATTAGAAGCTCAAAATGGACAAGGCACTTATACAGCAACAGATATAACTTCTCCTTACCACCCTACAAAGAAAAGAGAAGCTAGAAATACACTTATACAACAATTCACTAATAAAGAGATAAACCATATGAGATTGGGTAAAATAAATTACCTCAATCAATCAGGGGCAGCCACTTTCTATAATAGAGATGCACATCCAAAAAATCATACAGGAGCATTTGTGGTAACAAAACCTGATGGAGCTAGGTATATTTATGCGCTTCCTGCTTATAATAAAGAACATATTGAAAAGCAAGTAACAGTAGAGGGTAGCATTAATGAATGTAAAAATACAGTTGATTTTGATGGTGAAGATCGAAATGCTCATAAAGTAGCTAATACAGACATGTATTTATCAAAAACAGAAATTTCTCCGTATGCGTATGCTCATTTACTGACAGCTATTGTAGGGGATGATTATGTAGATACTGATGAGATAGAAGGACCTTCTGATGGAGATATTGGCTATTGGGTCAAGTTTACCTATAAATTACAAGATTCAGCTTATCATTGGAGAACTCCTTTTGAAGGGGTAAATTATTCGCCAGGATTTTTGAATACAAAATTCGATGATAAAGGGAGTTATATGTTTGGTACAAAAGAAATCTATTACGTAGCCACAGCAGAAACAAAATCACATATTGTAAAATTCAAAACGTCTGAAAGAGCAGACGGAAGGGGAGCAGTAGGAGAGTTTCAAAACAAACTTTCTGTAGGTACATCAACTCCAGATGCAAATTTAGGAGGTACACAACTCAAATTGGAGCAAGTAGAGCTTTACGTAAAATCAGCTTTAGCAGTTAATCCAAGTGTAGCTCCTCTAAAGACTGTAAAATTAGGTTATGCAGGAGCTAGTGACGAGTTATGTCAAAAAATAGTAAACAGAGAAAAAGAAAATACAGGAGATCCCAGTAAAACAGGAGGAAAATTAACCCTCAAAAAAGTTGAATTTCTCTACCAAAAAAGTATTAGAGGAAGTTACAATGCTTATAATTTTAATTATGCAGAAAACCCTGATTATAAGCCTCTTCAAGTAGATAGATGGGGAAGCTATACGTCTGCTTATGGAACGGATGTTTGTAAATATCAGAACTTTCCTTATGTAGATCAAGACCCAGAAAACAATGCCAATCGTACTACTGATGCAAGTGCATGGCTACTTAGTTCTATTGATTTGCCTTCAGGAGCTACTATTAATGTAGATTATGAGTCTGATGATTATGCGTATGTACAGAATAAAGTAGCTATGCAAATGACTCCTATTGTTGCTGTAGGTGATATGAGTGGCTTTACGAGTGGAAACAACAAACTTAATAAGTTGAATGATGCTCAAAATAATCACAAGGTATTCTTTAAACTAGAACAGCCTATTGTTAAAATTAGTGGTACACCAACACAAATTACTAATTTTGAGAGAAAAGAAGTTAATAAATATATTGACGGAACAGGACAAGTTTATTTTAAATCAAAAATTAAACTCCAAAAGAAAAATGGAGGGTTTCCTACTTTTATCACAGGCTATGCTGATATAAAAACAGATGGAAGGGGTTTAATAACTAATGATGAAGGCACACATTACACCCACGGTTATTTAACTGTTAAAGCAGTAGAAAAAGGGAGTAAAAAGTACCATCCTTTTAGTGTAGCTGCTTGGCAACATATTAAAGGAAAACAACCTAAACTTTTGCTTCCCAATGCTCCTAACTTTGGAAACTCTCAAAGTGGATGGAAACAATTAATGCGTAATGTTTCTACACTTTCTTCTATTCTTCCTGAACTCAAACGTATGTTCAAAGGCTACTATGAATATATGTCTGATAAAGGGTGGGGCAGAGAAATGGAATTAGAAAATTCGTGGATACGCCTCAATAGTGCAGATAGAATCAAATACGGTGGTGGAGTGCGTGTAAAAAGAATCGTTCTCAATGATAAATGGCAAAATACAGGTGGAGCTTCTTATTATGGACAGCAGTATGACTATCGTATGGAACAAGATGGAGAACTCATCAGTAGTGGTGTAGCAGCCTATGAGCCTCAAGTGGGTGGAGAAGAAAATCCATTGCGTTATGGGGAGGCGTATGAACAGAAATTACTGTTAGCAACAGACAATCAGTATTTTTTAGAACACCCTATCAATGAAGGATTATATCCATCTGCTCAAGTAGGATATAGAAAAGTTACTGTAAAGAGTTTGGCTGCTGCTAACTTAGCTAATGAAGAGTTAGGAGAAAATTTAGATGATTATTTTATCAATGCAGGTTTCCATGCTACTACAGGAGTAACTGTTCATGAGTTTTATACAGCAAAAGAATTTCCTGTTATTGTAGATAGAACTACTATTAACCGTGTTCCTTTTGGCTTTTGGTTACCTCTGCTTATTGGACAAATAACAATGACAGGACTGACTGCCAGTCAAGGATTTAGTGTAGAAACCAATGATATGCACGGAAAACCAAAACAAGTAACTCATTATAGGCAAAAACCAGATGGTTCGCTTATAGAATCCCCAGTTTCTTGGACAAAGTATAACTACAAGAAAATAGATAGAGGAATCATAAATAAAGGAGGAGAAGTTGCCTTTGGAGTAGATAACCGTGTGGAGGTGCTTGTAAAAGATGATGGAACAAAAGAAGGAATCATTAAAGAAAAACGTTTATTAGGACTTGAAAGAGAGTTTGTTGTCGATATGCAACAACAAACCTCTTGGAGTGGAAATGTATCAGTAGATATAAATGCAGACATAAAAGGTATTTTTCCTATTCCTGGAGTAGCTCCTTTCATAGGTGCAAGTTTTACCAATACTCGTAGTGTAACAACCAATAAAATTGTTTCTCGCTCAGGTATTTTAGAAAGTGTAGAAGCCTATGATGGTACAGCCACTCTCAAAACAGAAAATCTACTTTGGGATGCACAGACAGCAGAGGTACTACTTACTTCTGTAAATAATAGCTTTGACAGCCTCATCTATAATTACAGTATTCCTGCTCGTTTTCACTATGAGAAAACAAAAGCTGCTTACCATAATGCTGATTTTCAGACTACAGTAACAAAAAGTTCAGAGCTCATGAATCAAATAGATGCTCATAACTACAAAATAGATTTATCTGGGGTGCAAAATGAAAGTGCTAGAAAGTATATAAAAGAAGGAGACGAAATCACTATTGAAATGAAATCAGATGAATTAGCAGGACAAGGAGCTTACTTCCCTGTAATTACCACGTATGCGACTGTTACTAAGAAGAAAAAAGAAGGTATAGAGATATTTGTACGTAATATTCCACTTTATTTATACCCTCTTGTAGATAGAATCAATATCAAAGTCATGCGCTCAGGAAATCGTAATTTATTAGGCGCAAAAGTAGGTGCTATTACAGCTCTTGTAGATCCAACAGATTCTACCAACCGAATAAAAACAGAATGCGAAAAAGAATTTGTTTTTCCGTCTGATTGTGATGCAGATACAACTGGACTGTCTGATTTAAGTATAAATTGGACTGCTACAAGTGATATTACCATAGGAAATACACCTCAAGAAATAGAAGTCATTCCAGCAGGAGGAACTCAAACCTATACCTATATTTGGAATATTTATGATGATACTGGTGCAATAGTCAGAACACTACAATCCTATACTCGTAAGATACCGATTAGTAATGACCCTAGTAATCCATTGAGTGGAGATTATACTATTACCTGTACTATTACAGATACACAAGATAGAACTACCACTTCTATAACTAGACCTATTATTTTTAATTAAAAAACTGACTGAATTTTAGTTATGAAAAGATATATATTGTTTTTTTTGATTTTATGTACCTCCACTAGTTATAGTTTGGCTCAATGCCCTACTGAGCCTATAGAAATAGGTGTGCCTAATAATAATATAGAAAGTGTACAAGCAAAAACACTTACAGCTTCAGGACGTGCTATTATAGATGCTATCAATGAAACATTAAAAAAAGACCAAGGAACAGCTCTTCATGTCCCAACTTATAATAATCAAGGAGCTGGTCCTTCTTATACAAAATATACTTGGCATGATAAATATTCAAGTAGTAGTATAACAGCATGTCCTCCTAACGAAAAAGTGCCTGCATCTCTTACCTATTATACTAACGCTGCTAATTTTGAAAATTATATAGCATTACGTTGGACGCCTAACCAACCTTCTACATTCCAATTATACAACTATGCTCCACCAACAGATTCTAACTTCTACCTTTGTTCAGGATTAGGAAATCAATCCTATCGTATTTACATAGGAGGAGCTAGTATTCACTCTATAAACAAAATAGATTATTCTAATACTATCGTAGATCAAGATGAGCCAAATTTTAATGATCCTTGGCTTAATATACACGATATACCGAATGGGATAAACTATCAATACAATGACCTATATGGTCTTCCTTATGAATTTGAAACAAATAATGGAAATATTATAGGTTCTTTAAAAGGAAACACTGCAGATAATGGGTCATACTATAACTTTTTATACTGGAAAGAACAAATAACTGTTCGCCGTATCCTTATCTGTCAAGGAGAAAGTGTAACTCTAACAGCTCCATCAGGAGGAACAAATTACCAATGGTCTAATGGAGAAACCACAGAGCAAATTTCTGCTACTGACGAGGGAATGTATTCTTTTTCTTATGAGCAAGGTGGTTGTATTATTAATTCAGATGTCGTTTATATAAAATATGATGATTGTGTGGTAACAACACCTCCTTGCTCATCTACAGACACCACCACCCTAACCTTCCCAGCCTATCAACTAAAAGAAGTCATCAATACATCAGCCCAAACACTATCCGATAACTGGCTTTTGAGCAAAGATATTCCTTTACTCACAACAACTGGAGAAAGAGTTAATGAACTTTCTGTACGCCCTTATATGGTCGGAAAACAAGGTATTTGGAGAGGAGAATCTAGTTTTGCCTATGTAACAGATAGAAAACAAACACAGGCTAACGTAAACCTCTCAAAAGATGGAACTTACACGCTCAATATGTTCAACTGGAAGTATTTAGGAGAGTTAGACTGTCCAGAGTGGCGAAAAGTAGAAACAGTCAGCGAATATCATCCTCAAAGTAGTGATGTAGAGCGTTATAATATTCTCAAACTCTATTCTTCTTTTCACATTGGATATTCCGATCAGCTTGTCAGTGCAGCAGCAGCCAATAGCAAACAATACGAATTTGGTTTTGAAGGATTTGAGGAATATACAACAGGCATTGAGTCTGCTAATGCTAACTTACTTTTTGCTACACAAACTACAGTAGATAGTTTAAAAATACCGTATTGGTTTACCCTTGAAACAGGTCGTAACCGTAGAATATGGTCGCCTTTAGAACTTCAAACATTGCAAAATCAATATGCTTTTTCTCAACTTCATATCTTAGGAAAACAAATTGATGTCAATTATCCAGGAGAATTTAGAAGCCATACTACATTTGATGAAATTACGGTCGAAAATGATAAATCACTTATTAAATTTTCTTTGAATGAAGATGCTCCTTTTGAAGGATTTTGGACAGGGAAAGTAGGTATTACAGTCGATAAAATAGCTACACAAGTCTTTAGTGGAACAGCTCCACAAGTGGTCAATGGAATAGCACATACAGGAACTAAAAGTTTGAAAGTAACTGCATCAGCAGGTTTTGAGCAGCCCTATTTACTTCTAATTCCGAATAAAAAATATGTCATTAGTGCGTGGGTACGTGTTGATGAAGCAAACAAACCTATTCGCAGACCTTCTTATGAAGCCTTTACAAACCTACAAATAGAATTAGGCAATGGAACAAGCTTACAGTTTAGACCTGAGGGACAAATTATTGAGGGGTGGCAGCGTATTGAAGGTAGTTTTACTGTTCCAGAAGAAGGAATGGGAGATTGGAAAATACATCTAGTAACACTTGGCGCACCTGTTTATTTCGATGATATTCGCCTCTTTCCATCGCTAGGTAATATGGAGAGTTTCGTTTATGATACTGAAACTTTCCGTTTGGAAGCCAAATTAGATGCAAATAACTATGCTACTTTTTATTATTACGATGCCGAAGGGCGTTTGTATCTCGTAAAACAAGAAACTGCTAAAGGTGTACAAACACTACAAACTGTAACGACACATACGAAAAGAAATTGAGAATTATGAATTATGAATTTAGAATGAAAATACAACTAAGATTTATTTACACATTAGGATGTATTTTACTTAGTATTGCTTTTACAGCTTTTATAAAACTGCAAAACCCGAAAACAACCACTTCAAAAGAGCTTTTTGTAGCCTATACAGATATGTCTAAATTAGATGTAGCCTTAGAAGTAAACGCATTTATGAGCGAAGAGGGAAAAAAAGGCAAAGAATCTATTGCTTCCTATCAAATGGAATACCGTAGTGATAATTCGCAGCGTGGACTTTGGTACACGATGGGAGATGAAATCGTTCTTAGAAATGAAAAATGGGCATTGCAGATAGATAACAAACAAAAAACAATTGTCTATTATAAAAGAGACCCTAAACAAGCTACAAAAGAAACCCTTTCTGAAGAGGAAAAAACACAGTTTACAGAGTCTATGGCAGCGTATGTGAAAAATGAAGATATGAAATTTACCTATCTTAAAAAAGAAGGAAACCTAACTGCTTATCAAACAACTCAAATGCCTTATCCTATCAAAAAAACAGTTTTTTGGTTCAATGAGAAAAAACATATTGTCAAGACTACTTATGATTATCATCCCAATGAATACGGACAGACCAATTATGTAGAAGTAACCTACAAAATATTCAATCCAACTCCCAGTTTTGATAAACTAACATTTTCTGAAAAAATATATATACAAGCAAGAGGAAAAAAAATAACTCCCTCTAAAGCATTTCAAGACTACACAGTCATTAATGCTCAAGATTATTCAGCAATGGAAGAATAAATAACCTGTCAGTACACTTTAACAAGTGCAAACAGCTAAAATACTTCCTAAAAACTAAAAAGAACTTATTCATTCTGTTATTTATATAGCTATGCAAACGTTTTCTAATTTGTTATATTATCGTCATTTTATCCAAAAACATACTGTTTTTGGGTGGTTTATGGCTGCTATTTGGGCTATCCTTATTTATAACCAAACGGCTGTTGCTCAACTTCCAGAAGGATTTGAACCACTTGAACAAGCACGAGTAGTAAAACGAGTAGCACTCCGACAAATCCCTGAAAATGGAATTATTAGGCTCTCAGAAGAGCATTGTGGATTGGGAATGCACGTAGCAGGAGTGCGTTTAGTATATAGCAGAAATGACCACCAAAGTCTGCAAGGAAAGGAGTGGAGCGCAAGTCTAAATTATACACTATTGCGTCCACAAGACAAATTCAATCTAAACAATACAACTGCCAATGTGCCTATTGGAACAGCCCATTCTTTGGCTATTGGAGAACAAGTTACCCCTCCCTATTTACAAACTTTCATTGATGCAAAAACGCATACCATAGATTATAGTAGTCTGAATCTAAATTACGAATACAACGAAGCCGAAATACGTATTAGAGTAACTAATTTACCTATCATACACCCAGATGCTCCTCAAAATATATGGTTAGAACTAGAACTCTATGAAACTTCTAAACTCCCCTTCAATCCTGCAAAAAAAGACTATCATTTTATGGCTCGTTCAATAGGAACAGACCTGGTGGTAGCTTGGGATTACGTAGAAACAGCCTATGAATATGAATTAGAATGGGTGTGGATAGACCAGTTCGATACTGATTTTGAAGAACAATGGATAGATACTCCTGAAAAAATATTTGACTACCGTGAAGGCGTAACGGTTCAAACAACAGATCAGCATTTTATCTTCCCCAACACCTTTTTACAAGGACGTGTTTTTTATCGTCTGCGTGCTATCGGACGTTTTATGCCTGAAGATGTGCCGAATTATGGAGACTGGAATTATGGTTATGATAAATCCACAAACACAAAAGGACAAACTTTTATTACGCTTTCAGAAGATTATCAAACTGAGCATAACTGGCAATCCGTTACTAGTTTTGCAGAAAACGCAAAGTACAAAACAGTTGTTTCTTACCACGATGGAACAGGAAGAAATAGACAAGTAGTAACCCATCTGAGCAGCGAAAAACGTACTCTAATTGCCGAAACGCTCTACGATTATGAGGGTAATCCAACCGTAAATATTTTACCTACCGTCTTAGAAGGAACAGACCTTGCTTATCATCAAGACCTAAATCCCTTTGATGATGCCAATCCGTTTTCTAAAAATAATTATGACAATGGAAGCACAAGTACAGCTCTTTCTACTTCTAGTGGTGCTGCACAATATTATTCAGCTAATAACACTTCTGGTGGGCGTTATGCCGAGCGTTTGCCTGATGCTCAAGGGTTTGCTTACAGCAGAACAACCTATTTGCGTGATGGAACAGGAAGAGTAAGAGAACAAGGAGGATTGGGACAAACCTACCAAGTGGGAAGTCAGCATTCTACCAAAATGTACTATGGTTCTACCAATGATACTGAACTCAAAAGGCTCTTTGGAAGCAATGTTGGAAAAGCCTCATTTTACAGAAAACAAATCACTCAAGACCCAAATGGACAGTTGAGTGTCTCTTATTTAGATGCTGCTGGACAAGTCATTGCAACGGCTCTTACAGGAGAATCTCCTGATAATGTACTTGAACTAGAGAGTTATGAAGCACGACAAATTGATGTCGATTTAAAAGACAACAACATAGCCGATACGCTTAATCGTCGTTTGCTCTCTGAAAACACCATTTTTAATAATATTCCAAACACAGAATATAATTTTACCTATGCAGTAGATGGAAAAACAAGTAGCTTTATGGGAGCGTGTTTAACCTGCCAGTATGAGCTATCCATTAGTATCTATGATGAAAATGGACAAGGAGTACAATTTATAGACCCCACGACTACACAACCTTTTGCAACAGGATTATTCACAAAAACAATAGACCCAGCAGCCTGTACCTTAGAAGATTATCAAATAGAATTTCAAGTCATTCTACCAGAAATAGGAAGCTATCAAGTCCGAAAAGAACTACAAGTCATCTCTAATGAAAGTATAGAAGCAAAACTAAATAGTTTGATGGCTAGTTTTGAGACAACAGCTTATACTAAATATGAACAAGAAGCACTTGCAAACAACCCCTGTGATATTTGTTTTACTTGTCTGCCTGATGAAAACAACCCACTAGAACTCTTCGAAGGAATGGATTGTGAAAGCATTCTAGCTCAAATAGAAAATGCCGTAGCAGAAGACCCTGCCACCTATCCGACTGTAGAAGACCACCCTGAATATTGTCATTATCTTGCCTGTCAAGAGTTTGCTCCTTCTAAAACATTTGCTTTAGATATGAGCCGTGTATTTGATTGGAATGAAGCTGTAACTAAATACAATCTACCTACTGCAATACCTCCTACTGATGAGCGTCAAGCTATAGAAGAATTTATAGCACAAGATCCTTTATTTACGCTTTACCCCAATTACATAGGAGAATTAAGTAATCAGTTACGCCAATTAAAAGACCTCAATGAAAATGTTCTAAAAGATGCTAATAATGACCCTATTTCTATTTGGGATGTAATAGACCCTACAATAACATCTACTTCACATCCTATATTATTTAATGGACTAGAAAATATACCTTTCCAAGGGGTAAATATGACCAATCCTGAAGAGGTAGTTGAAAGACAATGGGACTTGTTCCGTAGCAATTATATACAAAAGTATGAAATTGTAAAGAAAAAAATACTAGAAAATGAGGTGTTTTTTGATGATGAAACTTGTCCTTATCTTGCTGATCAAGAAATAGCCATCGTAAAAGATCCTACTGTTTTAATTGACATTGATAACCAAGATGATATAGATAACTTTGGAGATGATGTAGTAACTGCCATAGCTCCAAATTGCGATATGCAAGTACAACTTTGGATGGGACAACTACAAAGTGCTTGTACTAATCCTAGTGTAGATTGGAATGCTATTGAAACACAACTAGAAGCTTATTGTAGTGAGATCAATCCAAAGACAAATCCTCTTGCTATACTCTTTGAAACAGATCAAAGAATAATTACTATTCAATCTATTCTCTTTGATGCTTGCCCAGATGTCCTAGCTCTCACAGAAGACCTATTCCAACCTGAAAATTGTACTATTAGAGATATGTATAATTATCCTCAAGAAATTTTTCAAGATGCAGAGGATGTAGTAGCCCTTTCATTAAGCCCACTACAAGCAGACATTACTATGCCTGACTTCAATCAACGTGATATTACCATACAATATTACGAAAATAATATGCATAGTAGTCAAGGGGGAATACGAATTGGAAACATTATGTTTTTAGGCTATTTTAATAATCAAGGGGTTAATCACTGGAATAATAGAATCCTTTCTATAGGAGGAAAATACGTTATGTTTCCCTATACAAATAGTTACTCTTATAGTTCTGATAGATATAGATGTATACTACATACACTGACGCTACACTATGAAAATGCAAAAGTATATGTTAAACTCTATATTGATGATCATCTATTTGGAGAGCAAGTAATTGATGAAAGTGATATCGAACCCCTTTCACACAAACTTAATCCATTAGATCAAAATGGAAAAATGATAGTAGGAACCCATGATGTAGAAGATGTAGAACAGGATATACAATCAGGAATGCCTCTAGGTATTTTTAAAACAAATTGGGATTTAAAAATATGGGAAGGCGCACGTTCTGCTCAACAAATCAGCATAGATGCTGGAATACCTCCCACACAAATCAATACAGAAGATCAACCCTCAGTGCTACTTGCTCACTGGTCATTAAAAGGAGGAGATTTAACTGATATAGCTAATAATCCAAACCATCTACCCAATGGAGAAGCTAGAAAAATTTCTTCAAGCCAAATATTTCCTATAATGTGGCAATCCATCTGCTGCAACCCAAGTAGTGAAAATCTCTACGAACCCGAAGAAATATCATTAGCCGACGAAAAAACCGAATGTGAAAAAAGATTCAAAGAAATAGGAAAAAGAGATGCTCAAATCATAATAGAAAGAAAAAGAAATGAACTTCGTGCAGAGCTAACAGCCAAATACACACAAAACTGTCTAGCTACAAACGAAACATTTACGTATAGCTACACCACAGCAGAACACCATTATACCCTCTACTACTACGACCAAGCTGGGAATCTAGTACAGACCGTGTCGCCAGAAGGGGTAGATGTACTCACAGAAGCAGAGGTAGAAAATGGAGATGATCCAGAACACAACCTAAAAACAAGATACGCCTACAACAGCTTAAACGCTCCAATAGACCAAGAAACACCTGATGCAGGAGAAAGCAAATTCTTCTATGACAAAGTCGCTCGTATTAGACTTTCTCAAAATGCACAACAGGAAAATGACGGCTTTTATTCCTACACCAAGTACGACAAACAGGGCAGAATTACCGAAGTAGGACAGCTAGAAGGAAAACAAGACGGAACGCCGTTAGATATTGATGAGCTAAAGTTAGAACTTGATGAGATTGATTTTCCTAATCAAAGTGATTATATCTTAGCGCAAATAACGAGAACCTATTATGATGAAGAGGTCATTAATACGCCTTCACAAATAACACCAAAAAACTTGCGTGGTAGAATCGCTGCCGTAAAAGTATTTGAAGATGGACAAAATCAAGGAGCAGCCACTTTCTACGACTACGACATACACGGAAATGTAGAAAAACTAGTACAAAGTCTTCCTGAATTAGACCCTAAAACGGTAGAGTACAGCTACGACCTACTTTCTGGAAATGTACACCGAGTTACCTACCAAAAAGGAGAAACCGACCAGTTTATGCACAGGTACACTTACGATGCCGACAACAGACTAGAAGCCGTATTTACTTCTTCCGATGGCTATATTTGGGACGAAGACGCTCGTTATCTCTACTACGCTCACGGACCGATGGCACGAGTAGAACTGGGAGAATACAAAGTACAGGGAGTGGATTATTACTACACCCTACAAGGCTGGATAAAAGGCGTAAACCTACAAGGAGACCACGATGCAGAAGCTACAAACAACGTACAAAAATACGTTTCTAAAGATGCCTTTGGGTATGCGCTCCATTACTATGAAGATGATTATAAAAGTATTAGAAATAACTTTGGGTGGAATGATACAGGAGGATATGCTGACCTGTACAATGGAAACATAGCTGCAATGAAAACGACACTCAAGACAGGGGGAGAAAATACTATGTTTTATGAGTATGATCAGCTCAATCGTATAAAAGAGTTTATTAGTGGAAATACTGGCTATGAAGGATATTATGACTATGATGCTAACGGAAATATCAAGAGATTAGAACGCTATAATGCTGCTGGTAATCCTTTAGATAACATCAATTACACTTATAATATCACTCAAAACAACCGTTTGCAAAACGTAAACGATGTAAGTGGAAACAATGAAGGATTAGAAGCTAATGGAGTACATTCTTATACATATGACGATATTGGAAATCTAACAAGCGATAAAGACATAGAAACCATAAACTGGACAGTCTATGGAAAAATAGAAAGTGTCTTAAAAAGAGATGGTACAGAAATAGACTACAAATACGACGGTACAGGACAAAGAATCTACAAAAAAGTAGTCGCTAGTTCCGTTACAAAAGAGACACATTATGTTCGTGATGGCTCTGGAAATGTTCTTGCTATCTATGAAAATGAAGTCTTAAATGAGCTAGTTATTTACGGCTCTTCTCGTTTGGGTTCGTACAATGGAAAGACTTTAAAAGGTAAAAGGACTTTAGGGAATAAAAAATATGAGCTTTCTAATCACTTAGGAAACGTACTTGCAGTTATATCGGATAATAAAATAGGAATAGGTAGTAATGGCGTTGCTGACTATTATGAGCCTTTGGTAATTTCTGAATCCGATTACTATCCCTTTGGAATGGCGATGAAAGAACGTTCTTTTAGTAATGAAGAATATCGATTTGGGTTTAATACACAAGAAAAATCTACTGAACTAGGAGAAGATACTTATACGGCTGAGTTTTGGCAGTATGATAGCAAGATTGCAAGACGTTGGAATAATGACCCAAAACCGAATACTTCAATCTCTGTTTATGCTGCTTTTGCTGGGAATCCGATTTGGTTTAATGATGTGAAGGGAGATACAGTTAGAGGAACTCAAACTGAAATGCAAGAATACAATAATTTTAGAGCAAATATTAACACAACTATTACTCAAATACATGCACAAATAAGTACTTTAAATAATCAAATTCAATCCACAACAAGGCAAGGGAGAATCAATCGTTTGAATAGAAACATTAACGATTTAAACACAAAATTAAATGTATTACAAACTACAAATACAGAATTAGATCAATTGGAAGCTTCTACACAAGATTATGTTCTAAATATATATAATAATCCCAATGATACAAAAGGAGGAGGTGTTACTTGGAAAGCTTTGATTAATAAAGGAAATGTAACATATACAGATGCTATTCAAGTAAAGATAAATACAGCCCATGGAAATATAGATGGAAAGTTTGCACATGAATTGAAACATGCATTTCAATACGAAAATCATCAACTTACATTTATGTATACATCTAATCGAGCTAGTTCTCCTCTAAATCTTTGGAATTTAGCAGATGAAATAGAAGCATATCAAAGACAGTTTTATTTTGAAACTCTTTATACAAACAATGCTAATAGAACAATGGTAACAAATGTAAACCAAATTACAGGTCAGTGGGTAATTCAACGAAGTCCTAGCTCTTATGGGAATTTAACTGGAACTACACAAATAAAAATTAGTAACTCTGTTCATATACAGTTGAAAGCACATAATATACAAGTACACAATTCATACAAACAAATATATCCAAACGGCACTTGGATGGGAAATAATCAACTTATAATATATAGAGGATGGAAAAAAGATGCAAATATCAATTAATACTTTTACTGTTTATAACGATAAATATTGGTTGCTCTGTTATAAATGATAAAAAAGTAGTATGCCTAACAAATAAAATAGCTGATTTCGAACTTCTGATTAGGGATAGCGTAGCAATATCTTATGTTCCTTCTGGCATAGGAAATTCATTAATGTATGAGTATTCTGTGTCAAGACATAATAATGAATTACTTTTAAATGTAAAAGATAAAAAAAATAAAAGCCATATTATACTACCACATTGTTCAAATGAAACAAGCAGTAATGATACTTTAACTTTATCTATTATTGATATTAGTGATTTTCCCTATAATAACTCGTATCCAATATTTGAGATGTATTTAAACAACAGAAAGTTTACAACCAAGGAAGGAGGTATGTTCAAAATAAAAAAATCTGAAATACCTTATAATAAAAACGTAGTAAAAGTTCACTTTTTTGATATGGGCATTTTCGAAACTACTGTTAATATCAAGAACAATAGTTATTCGTTCTTTTGTCATAGAAGTGACCTACAAATAGAAGAGTTTGAGAAGATAAAAGTCATAAATAATACTATTTATACTTTAAACGAAAAAGGTTTTTTTGAGAAAAAATTCAAAATTAAGAAAGACAAAAATTGTCTTCTATTTGATATACTACAAAACTACTTAAAATCTACAGAAAAATAGCCCCGTTCGGCTGAGTCTTCTAAAGACTAAAAAATAAAAAAACAAGTGTTGGGCGTAGTCTGCGACTACGCCCTATCAGTTCAGCAAGTCTAAGACCTTATCCTGTCCCATAAATTTTTCAACCCTGCTGTGCCTCGGCTATCTAAATAGCCGTCGCTTGGCTTTGCCGAGTGACTAATATGTATTCGGCTTGTAGCCGTGGTTTTTGTATTTATTTTTACTAGCAATATAAGATTTAAAAAAGCACCTATTTAAGCATATTTTTATTGCTAACTTATTAAATTTGTAGTATTGTTATATATGTTACAAAATTATGTCAGAATATAGAAAAACGTATAAAGGTGGATTATTTTTCATTACACTTACTGTAGTGGGTTGGATTGATGTTTTCACTCGCAAAGAATATGCTGATATACTTGTGGAAAGTTTAGAGTTTTGCAAGAAAGAAAAACAGTTAGTTATTTTTGCGTATGTAATTATGCCAAGTCATATTCATTTGATTGTTCGCAGAAATGAAGGTTTACTAAGTGATTGGCTTAGAGATTTTAAAAGTCATACAGCCAAAAAGATAATCAAAGAAATAGAAAATGGAGGTTTTGAAAGCCGAAAAGAATGGCTATTGCATATGTTTAAATATTACGCAAAATTTCAAACTCAAAATAGCAAGTATATGTTTTGGCAAAAATCAAATCATCCAACCGATTTGTTTACAGAAAAAGTAATTCAACAAAAGATAGATTATATTCATCACAATCCAGTTGCAGCAAATATAGTAACTGAAGAAAGTTATTATCATTACAGTAGTGCCAATCCATTATCGCCTTTAAAAATGAATGAGTGAAATTTTAATATATTGGAACTTCAAATACAAAACTCAAATACACGGCTACAAGCCGAATACATATTGCTCACTCGGCAAAGCCAAGCGAGAGCCATTTAACAGTCAAAAAAAAATAGAGTTTCAAAAAAGAAGCTCTATTTTTTTGTGTCTAGCTATTTTATTTTTCAGTAAAAAGAAGTACATTGCTACACACAAACGCAATAGTATAAATGTGTTTGTGTGTTTTTAAACTTAATCATTTACTTATTTATTCAAGAATATGGCTAAAATCATAGCCTTTACCAATCAAGCTGGAGGTGTAGGCAAAAGTACGAGTGTAGTAAATATTGCTGCTTTTTTATCCAAAAAACACAAAGTGTTGGTAGTCGATGCCGACGGACAGCAAACAGCTACTATGAATTTGGGTATCAATCCCTATCAATTAGACTATTCTCTTTATCATGCTTTGGTACAACCAGAGAAATATCCTTTCAAAAAAGTAGTAGTTCAAACAGAATACAAGGTAGATTTACTTCCTGCTACCGAAGATTTGTATATGATTGAATTGGATTTGGCAAGTGCCATAGGCAGAGAAGCAAGACTAAAAAAGTTACTCAAAATAGCAAGTTTGAGTTATGATTATATCTTGATAGATATGCCTCCTAGTTTGGGGCTAATGCAAATCAATGGACTCAATGCAGCCGATGAGGTAGTTATTGTTTGTCAGTCGCAGCCAAAAAGTGCAAACGGTTTGGGAATGCTACTTTCCAGTATTGAGCGTGTACGTGAGCATCTCAATGCAGAGTTAGAAATAAAAGGGGTTTTGATAACGCTTTATGAAAAAAATACTCGTGTAGCCAATAAAACCATTGAGCGCATCACCAACCATGAAGCCGTAAAAAATAAAATCTTCAAAACGTTCATTCGTAAAAATGTAACATTAGCCGAAGCAGGACATCGACAGGAAATAGAAACTGATAAAGGCATTGCTATTTTGGGAGAGCCTATTCTATTTTTTGATGAAGAAGGCAAATCAAATGGTTATCAAGATTACGAAACACTCACAAAAGAATTTAATTAAAACTACACAATAGCATAATAACACAACAGCGTTTTTGTGTTATTGTATAATAAAATATTGAAATAAAATGGCAAAAAAAACATCAAAACAAAGCTCTGCAACAGATAGACTTTTTTCTTCTACACAGAGTAAAGAAAGCAAAGCAAAGCAAAATCAAGAAATAGAATCTACAGAGATGGTGCGTAAAAATTTTTATATTCCATTAGAATATGGCGACTGGCTGGAGGAGTTTTGTTTCAAACTCAAACGTACTTCAGGCTTACGTCTTAGTCAAAGTCAAGTTATCAGTAAGCTCATCGAAATACTTCATTACAAAGATTTAGACCTTTCTACAATCAAAGATATTTCAGATTTAGAATACCACTTTTCAAATACAGAAAAGAAAGAGTAAATCTATTTTTCAAACACACAAACGTAATTGCGCTTGTGTGTTTTTTATTACTAGAATGAAAATTAAATTGAGCTATTTTCATCAGAAATAATACTTTAAATACATAACAACACAAAGACATAATTACGTTGTTATGTATTTTATAAATTAGTGGAATACTATCTAAAAGCAGTTACACAATAACACAACTAAATCATTGTGTTATTTTTTCTTTTTACGTATTAATTTTTTCCCTTCGCTATTTAGTCTTCTCTTTACTTTTTTTGCATCTTCGGCTGCTGGTAATTCTTCTGGAACAATTCCACGACGAATAAGTAACTGTCTGACTTCGTCATTATTTGTTGTATGCTCTTGTGCTATTTGATTTGTTCCTTCCAAATTTTTGTTTTCTATGTTGTGGTTTGTAATTCCTGTGGCTAATCCCTTTCCCCAAATAGTAACAGTAGGTAGATAATCGGCTAAAGGTCTTCCCTTCGGAACAGTCAATTTATTTTTCATCGCTTGGGTATTGTTTCCACCAAAAAAAGCCTCATCGCCTTTAGCTCTAATAAATGCAAATCCTGCACTATCTACTCCACGTTCAAAAGCAAGTTGAGATAATAACTTTTCAGAAAGTGTCAATTTATCTCGTTCTCTTACTCGTTCGGCTTCTGCAACTCTTTTTTCTATAAGTTCTTGTTTACGTGTTTGTGTAGCAAAATAACTTTGAGCAAAAGCAATTTCTTCTTTATTTGAATCGCCATTTTGTGCCACTAAATAACAAGCATAACGAGTAAGTGCATAATCTTTAACTTTTCTCTCTGCTTTACTTCCCAGTTTGACCATTTTCGTAACCTCACGAAAATGATTCTCAAGGCTCTCAGAGGTGTTTTCGATAGAAATCGCAGCTCTTTTAACTGCTTTATGAAAGTTTTCCCATCTGTCATATCCAAAGATGTCTTGTAAATCTCTAGCAGACCAAAATTCTACGTTTTCAATTTCATTGCGAACACTTTCCAATTTCTCAAAAAGCTCATTTGATTGTAATTTCTTCATTGTTATAGAGGGTTTTATAATGGAATTACAAGATAAGAATAACAACACACAAACGCAATTATTTATTTATGTTTTTGCGTTATGAATACTTTATTTATTCAGTAGTATATTTAAAATTTTATTGACGCAACAACACAATTAAACATTTATGTTTATGCGCTTTATTTATACATTATGAAATACAGCAAAGTAGTATTTTTTACATAAAAACACAATTACGTAATTAAACTTTTGTGATATTCATACTCTCTCTGCCTACTCTTAATAGGCATTTGACTGATAAAAAATGTACAGAGTAAAACACAAACTTTGAAATTCAAATTATTCTACTATAAAAATTAATTTATTTTTTATCAATAAACTTTCTATATGCTTCTTTGGAATGTTCGTATTCTTTACCATACTTTTTGACGAGGAAATTTCTAAACAAACTCATATCTCCACTAATGTATGAATCATACGAAATTTGCCATGCTGGGTTTTTCTTTATTTTCTCTTGTAATAGGCTCTCAAACTCTTTTTTATCTTCTAGGCGACTAGATAGTGTTTCTTTCTCTATTCTATCAGCAGAACGCTCGTAAAAGGCATTAAATTGAATATCAAACTCTCGTTGCACTTGCTCTACTGCTTTTCTTTCTTTTTGTAGTTCCTGTTTTTTCTGTTCTTTTTGTTTTTGAGCAACTAAACCAGCATAATTGCCTTGATAATAATCATCTTTTAGAGCTTTCAAGAAAAATGAATCTAACTTCTTAGGTTTTTGTGCTTTTGTCTTTTCCCAAACAAATTTGAGGTAATCTTCTTTCTTGTAGGCATCAAGTATTTCAGATACTCGTTGTTCAGAAAGTCCAGCATCCAACAGCTCTTGAACAAAATCAGAGTGAGCAATAGGAATTGCTTTTTGTTGTGCTTCAATATCTTTAGAATTAGCTTTTCTTGTGATAAGAAAATCAAGAGCTACTACTTTTCGCCCTTGCTTTACAGATTTATAGGAAAAAGTAATATCTGAATGCTTAGTACATTCTTTTTTAGCAGGTTCAATTACTCGCTTCTTAAAGTCTGCAAAGTTGGGGTACTTATCTTCCAATGAGAATATATACCTTAGATTTTCTAATGAAAAACGTCTTTTTCCAAAAGTAGCATACTGTCTTAGCAATTCATACAAACGAATAGAGTATTGAGACTTCATCGGAAATACATACTGCAACTCATACGTAGTAAAATTGCCTTTCAGTTGAAGTAGATAAGGTTTTAATGCAGGATCAAAAGAAAGTTCTAGTACACCGAGATTATTCCTATATCTTACAGAAGAAAATAAATTTGTGTATAAGAAGTCTTTTTTATTTTCCACAGGTAGCTTTAATTTCACTTCTGAGAGACTTTCAGCTTCTTCTCTAAGTGTTTCATACCAATTATTACTTTTTACACCACAATCGTCTAAAAGCTCTTTGATAACAATTTGATAAGGTTTAAAAGCCACATCCTCTTTTTTTATCTGAACAACTGTTCCTAAAAAAATACGCAGTTGCATAGTAGATAAGTCCATCTTCGCTTCAATAAGATCATTGTGGCGAGTTACTTTCTTAACTTGTCCTTTTGCTTGTTTTGTCATTACAAGAAGTGATGAGGTCATAAATTAATTTTAAAGTTTAGAGATATTTTTTTGATTTCTCTTTGATATAGTTTTTAGCCTTATCTATATCTTCTTGTGTGAAGTGGTAGTATTCATAACCCTTTTTGCTAGGAGTTGTAAATTTCTTATGAAACATATTAGTAGAAATACCTAAAATTTCTCCCCAAATAGTTTGGGAAAAAGGAAAGTCCCTATATATCTCCAAAAACTTCTCTCGGAGTATTTGATGAATTGTGCTATTATTTGTTTCGTTTCTATTCATTATCAAGTTTGATTTATTTAAACACCAATATAGTAATTTATTTTTATATATAACATTTTTTTGAAAATATTATACTAAAATAGACACCTTTTTTGTCGCAATTAGCTTTCCTTATTAAAATATATTTCTCACCCCTTTTTTGTCGTAGTTGGTGCTGATTTTAGTCAAACCTTAGCATTTTTTCCTTTTTTTTCTCCAACGAACCCTTTAGGTTGTTTTACCTATATATTAAATACATTTATAGGTTTACAGTCTCTGTAAATATCTGTAAATGAGTATGTTATATACCTCTTATGCGACAAAAAAGGGGTTAATTGCGACAAAATAGGTGCGAACTACGACAAAAAAGGGGTGTAACTACGACAAAAAAGGGGTTAATTGCGACAAAAAAGGGGTTAATTGCGACAAAAAAGGGGTGAGGTTTTTTGGGGAGTTGTAACATCATATTTTGTCGTAGTTCAGCTTAGTAAAGTTTTTAATTAAAAACTTTACTATTCATTATATTTTGCAAAACAAAGTTTGTAGTTATCATTATGCGATTTATAATTTAGGTAATCTGTCTTCTATTTTGTGTGTGTATTTGTGTTGGTTTATTTTAGTAATAAGTTCAAATGTAGTTTAATTAGGTTTGTATTTTAGTAAAAACAGGTTACGATTCTTGCGAATTGGGTTAGATTTAGTTAGAATAATTGCAAATGTGGTTAGATTAGGTTAATATTTATACAAATTAGGTTGGATTAAGTTAGCTTTTTATCAAATTTGGCTGTGTTTTACTCTTTTCTGACTTAGAAAGAGTTGTTTTAAGTTCTTTCTACACATTTTCTGACGCTTTTGTATTCTCCTCTCGCAGTTATTTATACATCTTTACCTTTTTTAGAGGCTAAAGATATAATTAAATATGGTTAGGCTTTTTTTATGTTTGATACTGCTTGTGGTTCTGGAGGGTTTGTAAGTGTGAGATTACTATAAATTACACATCATTCTTTTGACTAGAAATTATTTCTAATTTTTTATAGACAAGAAACAGATAAAAATAGATAAGAAACAGACAAAATACAGATAAAAGTAGATAGGGAACAGATAAGAAACAGATAAAGTACATACTATTTACATTTCAAATGAATAGATACTATTTCCTACAGTACTGGACATGTTTTAATTTAGGATGTATTTTTCGTTTTGCTATTCTTCGTTAATTGGGTTATTTTTTTTATTATTTGGTCTATTGAAGTAGCATAAAATACTACTTTTCCATATCCGATTCTAAAAACAGACTCGTAAAAGGATTCATTATCTTTTTTTACTCTCTGTTTTGTTTTTACTCCTTCTAAGATACAGAGTAAAAAAGATGCAATTACTAATGCCATTAGAACACGAATTTTTCTTGGATTTACCATTCCTAACTCCTCTAAATGAAATCCATTTGTTTTCAAATGTCTAAATAAACACTCTATTTTCCATCTGAGATAATAAATAGCACTAATTTTCTCCTTTGTTAAACGATATTTATTGGTTAATAAAATGACAAAATTTTCACTTTCTTTTGTTGCTTGAGCATTATAAGAAATCACTATTTTTAGTTTTTTTGCAAAGTCAGTTTCAAATTCTTGGCTTACTAGTCTGCCTGATTTAGCTTTTTTAAGCAAACTGTGGTACTTTTTAACCTCTAATTGATAATCTCCCTTACAAAGACAAATAATATAAGTATATCCATTTTCTTCTAAATACCTAAACCAAACTCTACCTTTGTACTCTCTATCAGCTAAAATTGTAAATCTTTTCAAAAAGGGATATAATAGTAAAGCTGAAGCTAATAAACTTTTACGATGAGCAACGATAGAACTACCTTTTCTTTCTAAATTTATCCAAAAAATAGGAATAGCCATTTTTCTGTAAATAACACTTAATACTAAAACATGGTAGGTATATTCACCTAATTTCCAAACACTACCATCCATTGCTAGATAGAAAATCTCTTTTTTTACGTCTTTTCTATTCAAAAAAGAGCCTATACTAAAGACTAAAATCAACTTCCATACTGTTTTTTGAACATAGACATCCAAAAAATAACGAGTAAGTCGCTTATAATGAGAATCAATTTGAACAGTAGGAGAATTTAAGAAAATACCTACTTGATTTTTTAGTTTGTTTAAATTAACAGTTTCTTTTATTAGAATGCAGCTAATAAGCAACAAAGTAGTGTGAACATAGTGAATCGGAATATCTAAAAATTCCTTTGTATATTTGTTCAACAGGACGGAATAGAGTTTTTTGGTTTTCACACTTCTAAAATAGCTCTTTCTGTCCTTTTTTTATCAAAGATTTAGTTCATGTCCAGTACTGTAACTATTTCCAGTTACTCAAAAACTGATAATCCCATCTGCTTCTTACAGGGGAAAAATAATTTTGGTGGAACAAGAGCAGCCGAAAATACAACAGGCGCATTTTTCAAAAAGTATTTTCATTGAATGGAAATATACTTTTCTATTTTTGGCTAATTTCTTAGTATAACTCAATAGAGTTGCATTTAATACGTCTGTTTCTTCTGCTTTGTCATTTTATTTTTTCATTTATAATCTTACTGTAAGATAGATAATATTTTGAACTACTGAGACTGATTTTTAGTTATAAATTAACTTCCCACAAATTAAGTTTTATAGGAATTGTTAAGAGAAATTCATTAAAAAAATCCCTTATCAAAACTAAATTTGATAGAGGATTTTACTTTCTAAGAAACACTTATTTCTTAATAAATAATAGTAACTGTTCCAGTTTGTTTTATGGTCTTGCTTCTGTCTGTTGGATTTGTATAAGTTACTTCGTAATAATACACTCCAGCAGGTACTTTTTTACCTTTGTATGTTCCGTCCCAAAACGTAATTTGTTCATCACTTCGTTTTTGAAGAGCAGAATAGACTTCCATTCCCCAACGGTCAAGAACTTTTATACGAAGATTAGAATAAAAACGTCCGAATATTTCCCATTCTTCATTCAAGTTGTCATTGTTTGGTGTAAATGCACTTGGAATAAAGATTTGAGGGTCGCAATTTGATTCTATTTCTAAACTAGTAATTCCGTTACACGCATTTGGATAAGCTGCCGTTACTCTTACTAAAAATGTTCCTCCAAATTCAGTAGAAAGTAAAGAATCTTGTCCTACTAGCTCATTATTTTCATCAAACCATTGGTAACGATATGTTGCCGTAGAATCATAATTATTGATAGTTACGCCAATTTGATGGAAAATACGGTTTGAGTTTTCATCTTCAAAACACAAAATCGTATCTTTTGCTGACAACATAGGTGCTTCTTTGAAATCTACACGGATACTGTCTGTATAACTACATTCATTGATACTCACTTCTACATAATACAAGCCACTTTTTCTGACACGAATAGAATCTGAAATTTGTCCTGTGTTCCATAAATAAGTTGCTCCTTCTGGACGTTCTGCACCTATAATTGCCGTATCTCCTTCACAAAGCTGCTTATCTGCCCCTAAATCTATCTTAGGCTGAACCAAAATAACCGTTGTATCGGTAGAAGAACAACCCAATGTATCAAAACCTGTAACAATATAGGTTGTTGTATTAGTAGGACTAACAACTACTGTATCTCCACTTGCTGCTGGGGAATGCGACCACGTATAAGTTGCCCCTCCATTTGCAATAAACTCAACTGATTCACCTGCACAAATACTGACACTATCAGGCGTATTTAGTGTAACTGTTGGAAGAGGTTTAAATTGAACTAAAATGCTCTTTTCTGTGCTTTGACAGACATTTTGATTTGTTGCATCGCCATAACTTCCCACTACAGTATATCTGAAAACACCTGCTGAATCAGAAGAAAATGTTATTTCTTGTGTTGTTTCGCCAGTATTCCATAAAAAATTGGTTGCACCCATTGCACTTAGGGTAATTTCTTCGCCCACACAAACAAGTGTATCAGATGCTATTATTTTTGTAGTTGCGCTACGGTTAAATGTAACAGTAATCAGACTTTCTGCACCACAACGACCACCTCCAAGCGTATCATAAACGCCTACCTTATAGGTTTGTGTTTCGTAATTGATATTCGAAGTATCTTGTTTGAATGTATAACTCGCTATAGAATCAAGTAATTCTCCTGTATTTTCATTTGTCCATTCGTAAATATAACGAGGCTGATGAGAAGGCAAAAAGGCATCTACTTCAACTGAATCGTTCTCACAAATCACTAAACTTTCAGGAACATCTATTTCAGGAACAGGCACAACTCTAAATTTGATGGTATCTGCACTTGCACCACAACGATTTGGCGTAGAGAAAATTCCTTTTACAATAAATGTATAAAAACCTGCTTCTGTTGGTGTAATTTCAATGCTTTCTGTTGTTTCTCCATTACTCCACTCATAGGAATCTGCACCAACGGCTGAGAGTGTTTGTGTTTGTCCTAAGCATAATGTTTTGATAAAAGTAGAATCAATCTGAACACCTGATTTTCTGTCAAAACGAACAATTACTGTATCTAAAATAGAACAATTTCCTCCTCCTGTTAGATTAGGGTCTGTTACCTTTATTTCAAAACGATTTGCACTATAATTATCTACCATAGATTGTTTGATAGCAATTTTTGAGTTAGTAGAAATCGTTTGATTAGTCTCAATTACTCGCCATTGATAGCTAAAGTTATTGTTATGTTCTGGACGGAAAGCATTCAAGACTAAAGAATCTCCTTCACAAATACGAATAGTATCGCTGGTTGAGCTTATTCCTAAATCAATAGTTGGACGAACAAAAACCTCTACTGATTGAGAATAAGAACAGTTTGCACTTGTTGTTGTGTCGGTTATGGTGGCTTTATATATTCCACTTACATTTACGATGGCTACTTTTGAAGAATCAGAAGTAGAAACAATTCCATTTCCGAACCAATTGATAATCATTCCTTTGACGTTACTTCTTTCGATGGTTAGCGTATCAAAAGTAGAACAATTTGGATTTTCAGCTCCTGTAATTACAAAATCAGGAGTGGGAGC
>NZ_CP147022.1 GCF_037126435.1 Bernardetia sp. ABR2-2B
AAAGGGTTTTTATAAAATAAATCACGAATGTAAAATTAATTATTTAGCTAATAAAAATAATTAGCTAAATAATTAAATATAATTATTATATAATTTAGCTAAAAATATTTTTAGCTAAATAAATTAAAAAATATAATATATATAAATAGCTAATTATAATTTTTAGCTATTACTATTTTTTAGCTAAATTGCATTATCTTAAAATTAATACTTATCAAAATCATTTTGCTATATGAAAAAAGAAAATATAGAAACGTTGATGCAGCAGTTTGAAAAAGATGTACATAGAACTCAGCAGGATATTGAGTTTTGGTATGCTCGTGATTTGCAGAATTTACTAGGTTATTTACGTTGGAAGAATTTTATTCAAGTTATTGATAAAGCAAGCACAGCTTGTCAATCTAATGGACATGAAATTACTGACCATTTTTCCGACGTTGGAAAAATGGTCGAAGTAGGTTCTGGAGCAAAACGAGAAATAAAAGATATAATGCTCACTCGTTATGCTTGTTATCTTATAGCTCAAAATGGAGATCCACGTAAAGAAGAAATTGCATTTGCTCAAAACTATTTTGCTGTAAAAACTCGTCAGATTGAATTATTAGAAAAGCATATCCAAGAATGGCAACGATTGAAAGCACGACAAAAATTATCTTTATCTGAAAAGGAACTTTCTCAAATCATTTTCGAACAAACAGGAAGCAATAGAAATTTTGCTACCATTCGAAGCAAAGGAGATAAAGCACTATTCAATCACACTACCCAACAAATGAAGGACATTTTAGATGTGCCTAAAAACAGAGCTTTAGCAGATTTTCTTCCTACAATTACTATTAAAGCTAAGGACTTCGCAACAGAAATTACAGTATTTAATAGTAAAGACAAAGGATTAAATACAGAAGATGGAATAGCTCAAGAACACATTACAAATAATAAATCTGTCAGAACAATTCTTTTAGAGCGTGGTATCAAGCCAGAGGATTTACCCTCAGAAGAGGATATTAAAAAATTAGAACGTCGTGTAAAATCAAATTCTAAACAAGTCAGTAAAAATCCTGATAAATTAAATTAATTAGCTAAATAATTTAATTAGTTAAATATCTTTTTAGCTAAAAATTATTTTTATTATCTGTAAAAAGAGCCTTTAAATGTTTCAAATAACCATTATCAAAAATAATTATTTAGTTAAATATATTTTTTAGCTAAGATTTATAAATAAATTTCTAGCTAATTAAAATATTTAGCTAGAAATTTTTTAACAAAAATACAATGAAAAAAGGAAAAATTATTTCTGCTGTATTTCCCAAAGGAGGCGAATGGAAAAGTACATTTGTACAAACTATTTCTACAAGTAGTCCAATGGAAAAATACACACGTAAAATCTTAGAAGCAGATTCTCAAAACTCTATTTCAGATTGGTTAGAAGAAAGACCTAACGATTTGAAACCTTTACCTATTAAAGTAGAGAAATTCAATCCCTCTGATGAAATGGATGAAATTATGGAGGAAATGAAAAAAAAATGTGATATTCTTTTTATAGACTTTCCTGGGGAGAGTATATCCTCAAAACTCACAAAATCAGGTTTGGCATATAGTGATTTGTGTATCATTCCTATACGACCATCTGACAAGGCTATTAGAGCTTTTGAAAACAATCTATTACCTATCATCAAACAGGTAAACGAGATTAGAGGAGGAAATCAGTATGTTTATTTGTTACCTACATTTGCACACGCTAACGCAAATCTGGATTCATATAGAAAGATATTCGAACCTTATGAAGAAGATGTAAATATTTGTCAGAATGTGCATATTGATAGAAATGTTTTTACTTATTTTTCAAGTGGAGGATTAAGTTTGGGAGAATACTATCAATCTATCAAGAGCAACAAAAGGGAAGCAAAAACTGTTAAAAAAGCCATATCAGAAGTAGATGCTATCGCAAATGAGGTTCTACAAATTTTAAACAATCTTTAATCAAAATTATATTATGAGCAAAAAATTCACACCCAGTATAGATAAAAAGAAAAAGTTAGATGCTTTTGTAAATAACTCTAAAACTTCTCCTAATGAGCAAAACCAAGAAGAAGAAAAAGAAGAAGAAAACATCGAACGCAAACAACACGGCTATTTAGTCAGACCTGCTTACATAAAAAATATAACCTACTTATCTGCAACTTTTGACAAGAAAAAATGGGAAATAGTAGAAGAGGCTTTAGAAGATTATTTTGAAAAGCATCAAGACTTGTTAGATAGATTCGATTTGTAGAATTTGCTACCCAAATTACAAATATCTGTTTTGAAAATGGAAAGCGTAGTATTTTATACTTTCTATTTTATATAAATAAATTTGAATTTAAAAGTGAATTAAAATTTATGTTTTACATCAGATTATTCTACAAACGACTTAAAATAGGTTGATGTTTAGTTAGAATAAATGCAAAACAGGGTTAGAATGAGTTGAATTTAGTTAAGATAAGACCAAATTGAGTTAAAATAATTGCAAAATGAGTTAGTATTTGGTCAAAATAAGTTTTAAAGTCTTTAAAAATAGTTTTTACAAAGATGTTTTTGTACTGTTTTTAGTGTTTTAGGTTAGTATTTCCATTTTTCAATCTATTTTATTTTAAATTATGTCAAAATCAAAGAAACAAATAGAGGTAGAGAACAAGGTTATTTCCATTATTTCACATCAAGAAGAGGATTATGTGTGTTTGACAGATATGGCTCGTGGAGAAGATGGAGAAGACCATATTAAGAACTGGATGCGAAATCGCAATACAGTAGAGTTTTTAGGTATTTGGGAACAGATTCACAATCCAGATTTTAAAGGTGTCGAATTCGACACCTTTAGAAAAGAAGCAGGTTTAAATTCATTTACACTTACTCCTAAAAAATGGATAGAAGCAACAGATGCAAAAGGAATCATCTCTAAATCAGGTCGTTACGGAGGTACGTATGCTCATGTAGATATTGCTTTTGAGTTTGGGATATGGATTAGTCCCTCCTTCAAAATTTATTTAATAAAGGAATACCAACGTCTTAAAAAGATAGAGTCGAATGCACATAATTTGGAATGGGACTTCAGAAGGTTGTTATCTAAGACTAATTATGATATTCATACCGAAGCAATTAAGAACTATATTATCCCAGTTTCGAAGCATAAAGGCAAACGAGAATGGTTAGAATATGCAGAAGAAGCAGATTTATTGAATATGGCTTTATTTGGCTGTACTGCAAAAGAATGGAGAGAGGCAAATCCTACTTATGCAGACAAAGGAATGAATATGAGAGATGTAGCCAGTATCAATGAGCTAACTATTTTATCTAATATCGAATCTATGAATGCTGTACTTATAGAGCAGAAAATGGACAAAGTAATAAGATATGAAAATTTAAAACGGATTGCTGTTAGTCAGTTAGAAGTGCTGGATAGAAAGAATATGATAAAATCTATAAAGAAATGGAATGAAGATACTTTTTTGGAATAAATTATTCTACAATTTCTTTAAAATGTGTTGCTATTTAGTTAGAATAATCGCAGCATAGGGTTAAAATGAGTTGAATTATGGTGAAATAATGGCAGATTAAGTTAAAATAACTGTAAAATAAGTTGGTATTTGGTTAGAATAAGGCTGAAAATGCTTGAAAATAGCTTATACTCACGCTTTTTGAGTATTTTCCCCCATTTTTTGCTAGTTTTTTTGTTTTTGAAGTTGTTTGGTTGAGTAATTACCCAACTAAAACAATTTTCGTCTGCCTTTTATCTATTTTTCATTTATTTTAAATGTAGTTAGTGTGTGTTTTATCTAATTTTATCTGTGTCTTATCTGTATTAGTCTTTTTTTATCTGTGTTTTATCTATTTTTATCTGTGTTTTATCTGTGTTCTGTCTTTTTTTAATTTGAGTAGAGTAAATTTTGTGTGTTTTTCTGTTCAAAATTAACATCTTATAAATTAAGTTTTATGGGATATGTTAAAATATTTATGAAAAATAAATAAATAACTATTCAGACTTTGCAGAATAGAATAGACCTGATAGGAAATAAGATTGATAATTTTGTACTGCTTTTATCCAAAAAAGTAAATGACAATAGATTTACCATTGCTTCAGCTGTTATGATTCTTTTTGTTAGTTCTTATGATTGTGGTTTACTTGACTGTGAAATGACAGAAGGCTACACTTTCTTTTAATGAAAATGCAATAACTTAAAAAATACATTAGCGTATATCTGTATTTAACCAAAATAATATATCAATGATGCACGGAACACACTACCTTATAAAAACTACTTGGATTGACAATAAAAGTGGAATAAAAAAGACGATGAATGATTATGTTATAATGAATGGAACTACAAAAGAGCAACTAAGAATAGACATTGGATTAAGTGAAATATATAGAGAAAATGCTAAGAAATTATTTGAACATGATAATATTACTTTGATAGAATGTATCATAGATGAGAAATAAAAGACCACCTCTTCAAAAGAAAAAGTGGTGCTGCTACTATATTATTAGACAACTAAAAGGATAAGGAGAATATTTATAAAATTATTCCTTTTGGTTGGTCTGCTGCTTTTCTTCAATATCAGACTTTTTTTGTCTTTTTTGATGCAAGCTATAAACAAATACAGCAAATTTAGTACAGTAAAAAATATTCTCAATATTATCCACTAAAAAATCAGATACTTCTATTATGATATTCATAATTTGTGATTTTGTATTACAACCAATATTGGTTTAATATAAGGTACTTGTTTTTTGAAGCGACAATTTTCACTTCAAACCTGCTTTAGGAGCATATAAAAGGCTATATTTGATTTTTGAGTTACTTGTCTAAAAAAATAACCCTATGAACAATCAGTCTAACCTATTTCAAGATTTAGAAAATTTGAGGAGCAAAGTTGAAGGCGTGGAATTTTGGAGCGCACGAGATTTGCAAAAATTATTTGAGTATAAAGAATGGTGTGGTTTTGAAAATATTGTCAAAAAAGCTGTTATAGCTTGCAAAAATAGTTCTGAGAATGTAGAAAATTATTTTGTGTCGACATACAAAATGGTCGAAATAGGAAGTAATACCCAACGTGAACTTAGTGATTATGCACTTACTCGTTATGCTTGGCTTAGAATGGTAATCCAAATAAAAAAGAGATTGCATTTACACAAAGTTACTTTGCTATACAGACACGAAAACAAAAGCTTATTGAGAAGAGATATTTAGAAGGAGATAGGATAACAGCTAGAGAGAAATTGACAGAAACAAAAAAAGTATTATCTGAACTTATCAAACAAAGAAATGCTAATTTTGGCTATATCCGTGCAATGAAAGATAAAGTCTTGTTAGGTAGGCTTACTACAAGTCAAATGAAGAAAAGATTAGGTGTCACTAATGGAGCTTTATCTGACTACCTACAAACTCCTCTTATAAAAGGTAAAGACTTTGCTGCCAGTTTGACGAATGAAAATATTAGAAACAAAGAATTGAATACAATTGATCAAATTGCAGACGAACATTCTATCAATAATCAAGATATTAGAAGATTAATGATGGAACGAGAAATTATTCTAGAAAATCTATCTGTTGCTGAAGATGTGAAAAAGAAAAAATTGACTAATAAACCTAAGAAATAAAAAAAAATTGTAATAACACAAAACTTTTTTTTAGAAATGAGAATTAAATAAACTGCTATTTTTATTTAATAATTAACTGATAATCAATAAATTAAAATTGTAATTGTTCCTTAGTTACAAATAGAATTGCTAAAATTAAAAGTAATATTATAATATATATAAAATTATACTTTATTAAAGTATATAAAATAATTATTTTTAATAAATATATTATTTTTTAATTATTTTCTTTATAATCAGAAGGAGTTTGTCCTGTTATTTTTTTGAATTGTGTAGAAAAGTGAGGCGTACTTTTATAATGCAAATAATCAGCAATTTCATTAATTCTATATTTTTGCAGTAGTAGTAATTCCTTTGCTTTTTCTATTTTTTGAAGGGCAATATATTTTTCAATAGTGATATTTTCAGAAGCTGAAAATAAGCGACTTAAATACGAATAGTCATAATGTAGCTCTTCAGAAAGATATTCAGAAAAATTAATTTTTAATGCTTTTTCTGAATAATGAATTTGATTGATGATAGTTATTTTGAGTTCAGAAATAAGTCTTTCCCTATCAGATTCTATAAGTTGAAGACCTATTTTTTGTAATTCTTGATTTAGCTCTTCCTTTTTCTTTATTGAAACCTCTGTATTTTCAGTAAGGTAAATCTTTCCCAGCTTTACAGTTTCAAATTCAATAGAAAGGGTTGCACATAGATTTTCTACTGCCAAGACACAACGTGGACAAACCATATTTTCTACATTTAATATAAATTTACTCATCGTTTCTATAAAAAATCGCTCATTTATTAATAATAAAGTGCCGACAGGCTATCGAAGTAAAAAATCAAAATCTCTTTTTCTTTATCAGATAACTTACTTTCTCTATGAATAAAAGTATAGGAAGATAAAGGCATTTCGTTTTCCTCAATTTGACCCTTTATAGAAGTGAGTTTATTCCGTTTTTTTCGGTCAGAATACGTATCAAATTCATCAAAATTGAGTTCTGATTTTCCTTCTTTTATATGACGTTCCAAAAACCAACTCATAGGCTGTAACTTGTTGTACCAAGGATAAGCCGTATAATTGCTATGACAATCGTTACAAGAGTTTTTGAGTAAATTCTGAACTTTCAAAGGAGGAGAATATAATTTTACAAAAGCTGTCGGAGTATTTTCTTTTCTGTCTTGATTAATTGGAGTAGGAATAAATTGTATTCCTACTCCGATTATCAACAAAACAAAAATAATTTTATATTTTAATTTCATTTTGTTTTACTTTACTATTAAATTATTATTTTACAGTAATTTCTTCTTGTACTTTTCCACACGAAAGCATTTTACTTCCGAAGTAAGGATTTTTTATTTCCTTAGAAGCACTTAGCCACATTGCACCTTTGTTGTTGTCGTACATAGGACAAAAATCTGCATACAAAGTACGGTCAGTTCCCATTATACCTACCAAATCCTTCACGTCTTTACTAAGTAAAGCAAGGTGTTCACGTTGATGCACTATATTTCCTTTGTTTTCAGAAATATGTTCGGCATGTTCGGTTGCACTTTCTATAATTTCATCAAATTTAGTAGTTTGGTCTGCTGCTAGACTTGACTTATCCAATCCTTTAAAAGCTGCTGTTAGATTTACACTTGCTTCGGCTGCTTTTTCATCGTTATCCTCTACTAAGGCATTTTTTAGATTAAAATAAGCATCCAAAACAGTAGAAATAGTTTGGTTTTTAGCTATTTCGTTGTTTTCCATAGAAGAGTTGTCATGATTCATATTATCATGGTTCATCTCATCATGATTCATATCTGCCATGTTTTCTTCTGTCATATTTTCTGCGTTTGCTTCTTTGTTTTCTGTTGAAGCGTTGTTACAAGAATAAAGCAAAAGAGTTGCGCTTGCGAATACATAAATTAACTTTTTCATAAAGAATAAAATTTGAGTTAGAATAAAAAAAAATAAAAATTGATAAAATAAATAGGGAGAAAAAAAACGGTTTTTACTTAATCTCTAAACTCACTTCCCCACAAGTAAGCATAGATTTTCCGAAATACGGATTTTTGATTTCTTTGTCTTTGCTTATCCAATTTGCACCTTTGTTATTATCTGCCATCGGACAAAATTGAACATAAATTATGTTTTCCAACGGTTCAAAAGATTGCGACATGACGACCATCGTTTCCGAAATAATTTGAAACTTTTGTCTTGCTGCTTCTATCTTTCCAACGTGTGGCAAATGCTGTAATTCTTCCTTTAGATTTGAGCTATATGTCATATAGAGTTTGTGAGATTCTCCTCCAAAAAGCGACATATTTATTTTGGATAAAGACAAAGTCATTTTTTCAGATGCTTTTTTTGCTGCTAGTAAATCGTCTTTTGTAAGGGCATTTTTGAGTTCAAAATAAGCATCATAAACAGGTTCAAGTGATTTTTTGGCTGTTTTACTAATTGATGTTTTTTTGATAGGATTTTTGTCTTTTTTGCTTTCGGTCATTGAAGTAGTAGTGTTTGCCGAGTTTGTTCCTCCATGATTGTGTCCTGTCATGACTGCTCCTCCTTTAGGATTCATCATACTTGGTTTTCCTGCTAATTGTGCTGCTGCATCTATGCTAAATGTTCCGTTTATGGCGATTTCTTCACCTTCTTGCAATCCTTCTTCGATGATATAACTATCACCTAAAGCTAATCCTAGTTTGACTTCTCGCATGACAAAATCAACTCCTTTTTCAGATTCTTGTCGTACATAAACAACTGAACGTTCGCCTGTCCACATGAGGGACGTTTTGGGAATTACTATTTTTTGTGAGTTTTCTAAATCTTGTTTGTTCTCATTCTTTGAAAATAAGTCAGCTTCTACTTTTCCAGAAACAAACATTTCAGGTTTTAATTTTAAATCTGAATTTGGAACAATAACTCTAGCTTGTGCCACTCTAGTTTTTGGGTCAATGAAAGGATCAATAAATGAAATCGTACCTTCAAAATTCTGACTTGGTAACGATTCTATTGTATAATTTACTTTATTCCCTTTTTTTATCCACGCTAATTCTGACTCATAAACCTCAAAAAGTACCCAAACTTGTGAAAGATTTGCCACTCTGTACAAACCTTCTCCCTGTCTAACATAATCGCCTAGATTTACCATTTTATCAATCACATAACCCGAAACATCAGCCAAAATTGGAAATTCTTCTATCGTTGTTCCTGTTTCTAAAAGCCCGTTGATTTGATTTTCGGTTAATTTCCAGCTTTTTAGTTTTTCTTTTGTTGCATTGAAAAGTTGAGGCTGTGTGTCTTTTATTTTTTGCGCTTCGAAAAGTTCTTGTTGCGCTGTCAATAATTTTGGAGAATAAATAGTCGCTATTTGAGTTCCTTTACTGACATATTCGCCAGTAAAATTAACTCTCAAGTTCTCAATTCTTCCCTCAATATGAGTCGATTGCGTAAAAATTTGACGTTCGTCAGGTTGTACTTTTCCATTCAAAGAAATCGTTTTGATAGGTTTCATTTTTCCAACTTTTGCCGTCTGAATATTAGCGAGTTGCATAGCAGTAGGCGACATGCGAACTGCAAAAGCATTTCCTTCATCATTAGCATCGTTGGCTAAAGGAATCAAATCCATTCCACAAATTGGACAATCGCCAGCTTCAGGTTGCCTAATTTGAGGGTGCATCGAACACGTCCAAATTTCATTTTTTATATCGTCTTCTATCGAATGACTTTCATTATTTTTATCAGAAGAAGAGTTGAGAAAGTAGCCTATTGTTCCTCCCAAAAGAAGAAGAACAGCGTAAATTATATATTGCTTTTTCATAGTTTTATGTTTTTAATGATGTCGTCGGTGGGGACACCATAGCCGTCAAGCTATAACGAAATTTTGATTTTTACTCCGTTAGGAGTTTCATATTGGTAGTAAAATATAGAAAATTAAGCCTCATTTACTCCGTAGGAGTTTTATATTGGTTGCATTTTAGGGCAAAATGCTACCAATATATAGTTCTAACGGAACACCTGAAGTGCAACGAAAGCAGCGAAGCTAAATGATTTTTTTTCTCTCATTTCTCTACCAATATAAAGTTCCTAAAGGAACAGAATGACTATAAAAATTTTAACTTGACGGACATGGTGTTCTCACCAACAATTTGTTAAACCAAAAATTATTTTATTTTTCGTTTCAATAGTTGTGCATTTATCGCCACAATGACTGTACTCAAACTCATCAAAACAGCACCAATCGCAGGACTTAAAATAATTCCATAAGGAGCTAAAACCCCTGCTGCCAAAGGAACAGCAACAATATTGTATCCTGCTGCCCAAAAAAGATTTTGAATCATTTTTTGATAAGTCGCTCTACCAAACAAAATCAAATTTGAAATATCTTTAGGACTACTATTTACCAAAATAATATCA
Source organism: Bernardetia sp. ABR2-2B (assembly GCF_037126435.1). Lineage (GTDB taxonomy): Bacteria > Bacteroidota > Bacteroidia > Cytophagales > Bernardetiaceae > Bernardetia. The sequence continues at coordinate 10,026 of NZ_CP147022.1, forward strand.
GCCGTTTCTGCTGCTACATCAGTTCCAGAACCAACTGCAATTCCTACATTTGCTTGTGCAAGTGCTGGGGCATCGTTTACACCATCGCCTGTCATGGCAACAACTTCGCCTTTTTGTTGTAATTCTTTGATAATTCTTTGTTTGTCTTCTGGCAAAACTTCAGCATAATATTTATCTAGTTGTAAATGTTCGCTTACCGATTTGGCTACTTTTTCATTGTCGCCTGTTGCCATAATTATAGTTATTCCTTTAGATTTTAGAGTTTGAATTGCTTCTTTTGCATCTTCTCTAATTTGGTCTGACAAAGCAATAAAACCAACTAATTTATCATCAACTAAAACAAAAACAACTGTTTCAGCATCATTTATAAATGAATCAGCAGGTAATTCTATATTTTTTTCTTTTAATGTCCCTGGACTTACCACGCTTATAGTTTGATTGTCCAAAGTAGCCGTTATTCCTTGTCCTGTATTATTTTGAAGGTTTTTAGCTTCTCCATAATTCAAATTCAATTCCTTTGCTTTTTTGATAATACCGAAAGCAATAGGGTGTTCCGAACTTCTCTCTAAGGCAGCAGCTAGTTTCAAAATATCATCTTTGCTATAATTTGTATCTGTAGTTTCAAAACGAGTTACACCAAAATCTCCTTTTGTAAGCGTTCCTGTTTTATCAAAAATAATAGTCGTTATATTCCTAGAATTTTCGAAGGCAGTACGATTTCTGATAAGTATTCCTCGTTGAGCAGAAACAGCCGTTGAAATGGCTACGACCAAAGGAACAGCCAAACCAAGCGCATGAGGACACGAAATAATCATAACCGTTACCATACGTTCCAGCGCATATTCAAAATCTTTTCCCAGCGAAAGCCAAACGACAAGCGTAATAATTCCTGCACTTAGTGCCAAATAAAACAACCATGCAGCAGCTTTATCAGCTAAATTTTGTGTTTTTGACTTTGTATTTTGTGCATTTCGTACCATTTCTACTACTTTAGAAAGGTAGGCATCTTCTCCTGTTCGTTCTACTTCAATTTTTAACGAACCACTACCATTAATAGAACCTCCAATTACTTCATCGCCTTCTTTTTTTGCAACTGGTTTGGATTCTCCTGTTAGCATCGATTCATTGACATAACTTTCTCCTTCTATCACTTTTCCATCGGCAGGAATTTTTTCTCCTGCTCTGACAAGCACTTTATCTTTTATTTTTAATTTTTCGATAGCTACATTTTCAGTTTCTCCATTTTGATTAATTCTACTTGCCGTTGAAGGCATCATTTTGGCTAATTCTTGCAATGCGCTTGAAGCTCCCATGATAGATTTCATTTCAATCCAATGCCCTAAAAGCATAATGACAATCAAACTAGCCAACTCCCAAAAAAATATTTTTCCCTGCAAACCAAAAACCACAGCCGAACTATAAAAATAAGCCACAGAAATAGCCAAAGCGATAAGTGTCATCATGGCTGGCGATTTCTTCTTGATTTCTTCTACTAATCCTTTCAAAAAAGGAAAGCCACCATAAAAAAATACAATAGAAGAAATAACAAATTGAACATATCTATCTCCCTCAAAACGGAATTCATAACCTACCAATTCTTGAATCATAGGCGCAAGAACAACGATAGGAAGCATTAGGATAAGAGAAACCCAAAAACGTTTTTTAAAATCCTCTATCATGTGAGCATGATGTTGAGAATGGTCGTGCGATTTGTGTTTTGAATGATTATGATGGTCATGATTTTCATGTCCCTCATGTTTGTCGTGGTTTTCGTGATTTTGCATATTCATGATTTTACTGATTTAATTTTTATGTGTCAAATAATTAAGTTCAGCTATCGAAATTTGATAGGCTGTTTGTTCCATAATTATCTTTTTTTGATAGCTCAAAACTTGCTGCTGCATACGCAAAACTTCTTCAAAATCCACCCCTGCATTACTATAAGCCGAATATAAAAGCCTCAAAATCTGTTCAGATTCTTTGATTTGCTCGTTGTAGAGTTTGATTAAATCTTGCTGTTTTTGTAAGTCAAATAGAATTTTGTCGTAAGAAGTCAAGAGTTCATTTGTTTTGTCTTCTTTTTTGAGTTGAAATAATTCTTGTTCTAATTGTGCTTGTTTTTGTGCTGCTTTGTACTTTTTTCGATAAATTGGTAAAGAAATACTTGCCATTGGCATAATTGCATCTTTTCCATTTTCTGGTAAGTCCATATCGGTGCGTTTCGAAGTAGCTATATAAGTAATTCCTACACCTATTTTTGGCAAACCTTCCTTTATCGCAACTTCTTCTTTCGCTTGACTAGCTTTTATTTGCGTTTCTAATTCTTCCAAAATCGGATTATTGATAAGCAAAGAATCTTTTTGAAGAGCCAAATCGGTAAAAGAATATGATTTTTGAAGTAAGGTAGAATCAGAAGGCGAAAAATTGAGTTTTAGATTTTCTACTTTCTTATTTTGTTTTTTTGTGTTTTCTGTTTCCTCTTTTAGATTTAGTAATTGTGTAAATCTTGAAAGTAAAGGCTGTTCTTTTTTTCTCAAAATTTCTAAATTAGTCATTGCTTCTTTCAGCATAATATCTACTCTCAATACATTTACCATACTTCCCTGTCCGTTTTCGAATTTTATGGTAGCAATATTTTTATACGTTTTCAGAATTTCAATATTTTGATTTTCTATTTTTTTGAGTTTTTGAAGTTCGTATAATGGATAATACGCAGCCGAAACTTGATAGAAAATTTGATTTTTAGAATTTAGAAAACGCTGATACATCGCTTCTGTTTGTAATGCAGCTAGATTTTCTTTCGCCTGTAAAGTTCCAAACCAAGGAAACATTTGTGATAATTCGGCTCTTGCTCGTTGCGCTCCTACACGAGTTTCGATAGGAGAAAGAAAATATCCCAAAGACAAAGTAGGGTCTGGTAAAGCATTTACTTGAGCTATTTTTTGTAATGCAATTTCAAATTCTTTATAATCAGCTTGTACTTTTGGGTTGTTTTCGGCAGCCATTACAAAATAGTCTTCCAAAGATTGTGCTTTTGAAAGGGAAATTATGTTTGTAAATAGTAGCAAAAAGAAAAGTAGTTTTTTCATAATTTTTTTAATTGGTTTTAAGTAGCCGACAGTTTCCAAACTGTCGGAAAAATACTGTACCTCTGACAGTTTGGAAACTGTCAGCTACGTTAATTTCCCTTTTTTACCTTCCATTCTTCACGCAAAGAATAAAGCGTCGGAACTATAAAATAAGTAATTACGGCAACGAGCATTCCACCAAAAGAAGGAATTGCCATCGGAATCATAATATCAGAACCTCGTCCAGTAGAAGTCAGAATTGGGAGAAGTGCAATAATAGTTGTAGCAGAAGTCATGACGGCAGGTTTTATTCTTCGCTGACCTGCTTCCACTACGGCTGCACGAATTCCCTTTTTTGTCGTGGTCGGATTTCTCTCAAAACTTTGGTCTAAATACGTTCCCATCAGTACGCCATCATCGGTTGCAATTCCGAAAAGAGCAATAAATCCGACCCAAACAGCAACACTTAGATTAATGGTTTTCATCTGAAAAAGTGTTCGCATATTGGTATCAAAAATCTCAAAATTCATAAACCAATCTTGACCGTAGAGCCAAAGCAAAATAAAACCTCCACTAAATGCCATCGCAATTCCTGTAAAAACCATTAGCGAAGTCGTAACTGAACGAAATTGGAAATAGAGAATCAAAAAGACAATCCCCAAAACCAAAGGAACAATAATAGAAAGGCGTTTTTCGGCTCGGACTTGATTTTCATAACTTCCCGAAAACTTGTAACTCACACCAGCAGGAACAGAAAGTGAACCGTTTTCAATTTGCGCTAAAATGGCTTTTTGAGCATCATCAACTACTGTAACTTCCGAATAACCGTCTTTTTTATCAAAGAGAACATAACCCACCAAAAAAGTTTCCTCACTTTTGATGGCTTGCGCTCCCTGTAAATATTCAATATCGACGACTTGCGAAAGTGGAATTTGAGTGCCTGTTGGCGTAGGAATAAGGATTTTATTGAGCGATTCAGGGTCATCTCTAAGCTCACGAGGATAGCGCACACGAACAGGAAAACGCTCACGACCTTCAACAGTAGAAGTAATTTTCATTCCTCCAATAGCTGTTTCAATGGTTTGTTGTACGTCTTCTACACTAAGTCCATATCTTGCAATTTGGTCACGATTTATTTTGAGATGGATATACGGTTTTCCTACAATTCTATCAGCAAAAACGGCTTCTGACTTTACAGAAGGAACATTTTTAAGAATACTTTCTAATTTTAAACCAAAATCTTGAATCGTTTGAAGGTCTGGTCCATAAACTTTTATTCCCATTGGCGCACGCATTCCTGTCTGTAACATGACCAAACGAGTTTCGATAGGCTGTAATTTTGGCGCAGAAGTAACTCCTGGAATTTTGGTTACTTTTATTATTTCGTTCCAAATATCGTCAGGCGATTTTATATTTTTTCTCCAATTTCTAAAATACTTTCCGTCTTCATCATTTATCAAAAGAGAAGTAGAAATTCCTCTTTCAAGTGCTTGTTGATTGGTTAGTGTGTCTTTTGTTTTGGTAATAAAAAATGGAATTTCTTCATTTGTAACAGTATCTAATTTTTGAATAAATTTGAAGCGTTCTTTTCTTCCTTTTTCATTCAAAACATATTCAGATTTGTAATTGATAATATTCTCGTACATCGAAATCGGTGCAGGGTCAAGAGCCGTTTCTGCTCGTCCTGCTTTTCCGACTGTCAAATCTACTTCTGGAATATTTGTGAGCATCATATCTAATTGAGCAATCACTTTTCGGTTGTATTCTACGCCAGAATGAGGCATTGAAGTAGGCATTAATAAAAAACTTCCCTCGTCTAAAGAAGGCATAAATTCCTTTCCAATTCCTGTAAAAGTATGAGTAAGCGACGACCAAACAGACGTAGTTTTTATATCAATATTAACCTTTTCAAAACCTGTTGCCACAAACCCAAAAACAGTAGAAAATCCTAACCAAATCGTTACACCCAAAACAATCAGAAAAGAAGGCAGAAGTAAAAATGTAATTTTGTTATCCAAACACCATTTCAAAATAGGCGTGTAGAAATATTCTAGCAAAATAAAACTTCCCAAAATCAGAACAAGAAGCAACGTAACAAACCAAAAATTACTACCAAAACTAGCCAAAGCACCCAAAGGCAACCAATATTCAGCCAAGAGCCAAATAATTCCTATCAAGACGACAATGAGTTGAGATTTTTCGAAGAGAAAACGAAGAGTAGATTTTGAATAATGGAGAAATTTATTTTGATTCGTATTTTGAGTAGTATTTGTATCATTATCTTCATTATCATTTTCCTCAAAAAATTCAAATCCTTTTTCTTTTACCAAAATTTGAAGTAAAGCCAAAGTTCCAAAACAAATCAACATCGAACCTGCCCACCAAAGATTGTAGAACAGAGAAATAATTCCTATCAAAACAAGAACAGAATTTCCGATGATAGATTGTTTGTTTGTCTTAAATTTAATCCCAAAAAAGTAATAGGCTAGAGTTGGTAGAATAAGTAAAGAAACGACCATTGCAGCCAGTAAAGCAAAGGTTTTTGTAAAAGCTAAAGGAGTAAATAATTTCCCTTCGGCTGCTTCCATCGTAAAAACAGGAATAAAACTAACAATCGTCGTCGAAACGGCTGCCACGATTGCGCTCGCTACTTCTGATGCTCCGTTGTAGATTGTATCGACTAATTTTTGCGTTGCAGGAGCTTCTTCTAAATGCTTTATGATATTTTCGGAGAGAATAATTCCCAAATCCACCATTGTACCAATCGCAATCGCAATTCCAGAAAGAGCCACAATATTTGCATCAACGCCAAAATAACGCATCGCAATAAAAACCATCAAAACAGAAATCGGTAGCAAACTAGAAATCAACAAAGAAGCACGAAGGTTATAAACCATCACAATCACTACCAAAACAGAAATAAGAATTTCTAATAAAAGAGCTTCCTCCAATGTGCCTAGAGTTTCATAAATCAGCGTCGAACGGTCATAAAAAGGAACTATTGTTAATTGACTTTCTGTACCATTTGCGAGTGTTTTTTTGGGAAGTCCTGTCGAAATTTCCTTTATTTTTTCCTTTACTTCATTGATTACCTGCAACGGATTTGCGCCATAACGAGCCACCACAACACCACCAACGACTTCTGCGCCATCTTTATCCAACAAACCACGACGAGTAGCAGCTCCCAAACTCACAACAGCAATATCTTTTATTCGAATCGGTACATTTTCTTGAACAGCTACGACAGCTTTTTCAATATCTTCCGTCGATTTTATGTAACCCAAACCACGCACTAAATATTCTGCTTGATTGATTTCAATAGTTTTTGCGCCTACATCTTTATTCGATTTTTGGACGGCTTGCATGACTTTATGAAGTGGAATATTGTAGGCTTTTAGCGCATCAGGATTGACATCAATTTGATATTCTTGCACAAAACCACCAATAGAAGCAACTTCTGAAACGCCTTTTACGGCATTTAATCCATATTTTACATAAAAATCTTGTACACTTCGAATCTCATGCAAATCCCAACCTCCTGTCGGATTTCCATTTTTATCTCTACCTTCCAATGTGTACCAATAGACTTGCCCCAAAGCCGTCGCATCGGGCCCTAAAGCAGGTTGAACGCCATCAGGCAAAAGTCCGATAGGAAGCGAACTTAGTTTTTCCAAAATCCTAGAACGAGACCAATAAAACTCTGTATCTTCATCAAAAATGACGTAAATACTAGAAAATCCAAAAATAGAAGAACTTCGAATAGATTTTACGCCCGAAATTCCTAATAAATAAGTGGTAAGAGGATAAGAAATTTGGTCTTCAATGTCTTGTGGAGAGCGTCCAGACCATTGTGTAAAGACAATTTGTTGATTTTCTCCAATATCTGGAATGGCATCGACAGGAACAGGGTCAGAAGGCAAAGCACCTACTTTCCAGCCAAAAGGCGCAGTTATGATTCCCCAAGCCACAAAACCAAGCAGTAACAAAAGGGTAACTAATCTATTTCGAAGAAAATAATTAATGATGGAAGAAAGCATAAGAGAATCTATTTTTTTGGTAATGAACACAGAAAAATACCTTCTGAATTTTCTAAAGTTAAAAAGTTAAAAAGTTAAGGGTAGTACAGACTTCCCAGTCTGTACAGAAATTTCTACACAGACTGGGAAGTCCGTGCTACTTTTAAATTACTTTTGAAGAAAAATAAGAAGAGTATCAAAAAATAGAAGTTCCTTAAATAAGAAAGCATTGAAACAAGATGACAATATCTTGCCTGAGTAAAGGAGGAAAAGGAATTAAATAACTAACAGAAAAATCAAAATCAGAAAAAAGCCAATGAAAAAAAGTTTTGACAAAAGCAGTTACAAAGAAAACTTGAAACGAACTGTAATCAGTTGGGATTGAAAGTTCTGATGAATTATTGTAATCGTCTGTTATCTCAAAGGTTTGAGAGTGATTTTGACAACAAGGAGGCTTTTTTAGTTCCTCTTTTAAGGTTTGAGCAGTAAAAATATTCGTACAAGAAGTAGTTTTCATTTTACTTATCCTATTCATTCCACAATCAACTGTATTTCCTTTCAAAACTAGCGCACTTTCTACAGCCTGTCCACTACAAAAATGCGTAGTAATGGCAAGAGGTAAATTTGTCGCTAGAAAGATAAATGCCAACAAAATGGCGAATAACTTTTTCATTTGAAATAACAGAATATGGAATGAATTAGCAAAGACGTTTTCTTAATTTGAATTTGTCTTTTGTTAAAGATACAATTTTTTTTCAGCAGTTCATAAAAACTTTGTAAGTAGTTTTTCGGTAATCCGAAATAACTCTGACAATAGTTCTAAAAAAATAATTAAACCACAAAAAGCATTACCAAAGCCATCACTACCATAGAAACATCTTCAATAATGGTAACGGTACTCATCGGCAAATTAAAAACATCTCCAAGACAAGCACATTTGATTTTTTTGTTATCCAAATTACTTTTTATTACTCCAATACTACTAATTCCCAAAACGATAACAGTAATTAGATTGACATAAAAAGGAAAAACATTTATCAAATAAGCAATTCCTAAAGAAAGTTCGACAAACGGATAAATAAGTCCCCAACCTTTCCATTTGGCAGCCACAACGTCATACATTTTATACGACATGGCAAAACCTTTTAGATTAAGAAGTTTGAAAAAGGCAAAGACAATAAAGAAACCTGCCATAAAATTACGCATCAAAAGCATTCCTGAAAAATCAGTAAATGGGTATTGAACCAAAATACTCACTCCCAAAATAAAACCGACAATCAAAAAAAGAGGTTTGTAAGTCGAAAATGAAAATTCATTTGGTAAATCGTTTGTTTCTGTAACGGTATGATTTTGATTTACAGATTCAATAGAATTCGCTTTTACTTCTTCATAAACTACAGCATTTTCCTTTAAGAGCTTTTTTTTTCTGTAATAATATAATTTCCTATTTTAGATAATTTTTCTTGTAAAATAGTTGTAGAAATATCTTCCTTGAAATAAAGCTTTCCTTCCCCATTTTCTACACTAATTTCTGCTGTTTCTATTTGTGGAAATGCTTCTAATGCCTTTTTTATTTTTGCTTCGCAGCCTTTGCAGGTCATTCCAGTAATTTCATATTCTTTTGTTATTATTTGCTCTAGCGTTGTCATAGATTTAGCATTTCCGTTTAATACACTTACCTTTTCTGTAATTTTATAATTTCCTATTTTAGATAATTTTTCTTGTAAAATAGTTGTAGGAATATCTTCCTTGAAATAAAGCTTTCCTTCTCCATTTTCTACACTAATTTCTGCTGTTTCTATTTGTGGAAGTGCTTCTAATGTCTTTTTTACGTTAGCTTCGCAACCTTTACAGGTCATTCCTGTAATTTTATATTCTTTGATGTGGATTTGTTCTAGCGTTTTCATGATTTTGATATTTATAGTTTGAGAACAGATTTTTAAGGCTGTTATGAATTGTAGTTAGAAAAGAAATCTGATTAAATTAGTTAGATTCTATACTAATAAAACGATATTAAAGTAGTAGAGTTGTTTATGATTTTGACAAGGTTTTACACTATTTTGCTATTTAGCTTCAAATAACTCAACATACACTATTTATTTTTGATTAAATACCTTATCTAAAAACTACATGTCTTTGTTTTCTCCTTCATTTTGTTCTGTTTTTTTCCAATACAAAAACCATTTCTCACTAGCAAAAACTAGAGCTATTCCAATGATAGAAACAATAACTACAAAAATATCAGTAGTAGCTTTGACCCATAAAAAGGCTATTAATACAATTAAATCAAGTAATAATGCAGATAATAGTATAAATCCCTTTGCCTTTACCTCTTTTCTTAAATGTTTAAAAACGCCCCAATGAACTATCATATCCATTATTAGATAAAAAATTGCTCCAATAGAGGCAATACGTGATAAGTCAAAGAAAATAGTTAGAGTAATCGCAATGACCACAACGTAAATTAGCATGTGTTTTTGAATACTTCCTGACATTCCAAAATGACTATGTGGTATCAAATTCATTTTAGTAAGCATAGCTGTCATACGAGAAACGGCAAAAATACTAGCTATTATTCCTGAAATAGTGGCTATAATTGCTATTGCTACTGTAAAATAAAGTCCATAATCTCCAAAAGCAGGTCTAGCTGCTTGTGCTAAAGAATAATCTTTTGCTTTGATTATTTCAGAAATAGATAAACTACTATTGACAGCAATGGCAACTAAAAAATAAATAATTGTACAAATTACTAATGAAACAATAATTGACCTACCAACGTTTTTGTGAGGATTAGTAATTTCGCCTCCACTATTAGTAATGGTCGTAAAACCCTTATACGCTAAGATAGACAAGGCAATCGCTCCTATATATTCAGGAAAAGAATGGCTATTATTATCAATTTTACTTGGAATTAAGTCTGGAAAGGTAAAACTTGCTGCCCATAAACCTCCTAAAGCAAATACTATAATTCCTACAATTTTGATAAATGCCATAAACTGAGAAGTTTTTCCGATTATCTTATTTCCCGAGATATTAATAATATAAGCAAACACTAATAAACCTACTCCTAATGCAGGAACCCATATATTTGTGTTATCAACTTCAAATAGTTGCAAAGTATAAGAACCAAATGTTCTTGCTACTAAACTTTCATTTATTATCATAGAAAATGCCATTAACACAGAAGCAGAAGCAGTTAGAGTTGTTTTTCCGTAGGCTTTCATCAAAATCATTGCAATACCTCCTGAAGAAGGATACGCATCAGAAACTTTGATGTAAGAATAAGAACTAAATCCAGAAATAATAGCTCCAATAATAAAAATATAAGGAAACCAAGTTCCAGATAACTCTGCTACTTGTCCTAAAAGAGCAAAAATTCCTGCACCAATCATTACTCCAGTTCCAAGAGCTATTGCACCTTTAAGGGACAGGCTGTCTTTTTTATAATTTTCCTGTTCTTCTTTCATGTAATTTTAATAGTTGTTTGCATACGTTACTCTAAACTTTTAGTCAGAATTTTCTATTTGTAAAAATACTTTTACTATTTTTTTTGCGTTAGGAATATTAAAATAATAAACTAAACAGTTCTCCTTCCTTAATCACTATTTTAGTACATAATTTGTAAACCTGCACCCCAACCATAACGGTTATCATAATTAGCAGAAATTCCAAAATATTGTCCTAAAATATAACTTGTTCCTACTGTATATCTAAATTCATCTTGATTGATAAGATATTCTAGACTTGCATTTGCTCTCCAGCGTTTGGTAAGTGGAAAATCTTCTCGTTCTAATTCGATTTGCAAATTTCCTTCATGGTCAGTTCTGAAATCTGACCAAATGTGCATCGGTAAGAAATAACGAATTCCGACTAACCCTTTTACTTTTGCATCAGGCAAAACCTGTTCTTCACTTATTATATTTGTTTCTTCTTGTTCTAATTCTGTACCTACATAAGCTATAAAAAACTGTTTTGGTCCAAAATAGTGCATTGCTTTCACATTCAATTCTATCTCATTAGTATAGTTTGTATTTCCTTCAATACTAATTTCATTTCGGAAATTAAAAATACTTGCGTCTGCCCAAAGTCCATTACTTTGCACTCTTGCATTTGCCATCAAATACCAGTTTTTATCTTCACTAGCAAACCTTCTATACCCTGCATTTGTCGTAATCATAGGCGTAGAATTGGTATAACTGACTACTCTAGCCATTCCAGACATCATGTGATAAAGTAGATGACAATGAAAAAACCAATCTTTTTCCTCAATCGCATCAAATTCTATAATTGTGGTTTCCATTGGTGCAACATTTACAGTATGTTTAAGAGGAGAAAAATCATCTTGTCCATTTATTACTCTAAAAAAATGTCCGTGCAAGTGCATGGGGTGGCTCATCATGGTTGTATTGTGCATAACAAAACGAACCGTTTCACCTTTTGTAATCTTGATTTTGTCAGCTTCTGAAAGTGGCGTATTATTTATCATCCAAACATAACGCAACATATTTCCACCCAAATATAAATGAATAACTCTTACAGGTTGGTCTTCATTTATCTTTGTCGAGGTTTCTGATTTGAGCATCGTGTAATCAAAAATGGTTTCATCAGGATTCTGTTTTTTGAGCTGTTTGTAACCTGTCATCATTACACCCATTGGCTTGAGCATAGATTTCATCCTATTTGCTTTGGGATCATCTTTACTCATCATCATTCCTTCCTTTGAAGCGTCATGGGTTTTTCCTTCTTGCATGTCCATTTTATCATGATTTTGATGATTCATGTTATCCATTTTTGAAGAATCCATTTTCATTTCTTCATTTTCCATTCCCTTTTCTTCCTGTCCCATTTTCATTCCCATTCTATTCATGTCTTCCATCAGAATATCATAATTTGTGGGAGCTTTTGTGCTTTCATACAATCCATTTTCCATTCTATTTTTGGGAGCTTTACCCATTTTCATTTTGGGCATCATTTTCATCATGTCTTTCATTTCGTTTACTAGCGCAAAATAATCTAGTGGAGGTAAATCTGTTGCAGCTTTTTGAGTTGCAGATTTGTCGCCTAACCAAACCGAAGTATATTTGTATCTATCCCACGAAGTAGCACGAAATTCATATTTTTCCGAATTAGCATCTTTAGCATTTTTAGGAATTGTAACTTCAATATCATACGTTTCAGCCGTTGCAATAAGTAATTTATCTACTTCAACAGGCTCAACATCTATTCCATCAGCAGCTACAACCTTCATTTTGCCTCCTGCATAATGTAGCCAAAAATGTGAAGAAGCTGAACCATTAATTACTCTAAGACGAATTGTTTCGCCAGCTTTAAGGTCTTCTATTTCTTCTTTTACTTTTCCATTTGCCAAGAAAGCATCATAATAGACATCTGCCAAATCCATATCAGGCATTCTTTTCCATTCTAACCATGCTTTTGCACCCAAATTCCCTGTTGCAATCGCTTTTCCATAACTCTGAATGGCATTTCTTTTTATGGCATACCAATCTGTATGACGCTTCAAAAGACGAAGAACATTATGTGGATTTTGGTCTGTAAAATCTGAAAGAACAATTACCTTTTCTTTTGTCTTGATTGGCTCTTTTGGTGCAATAGCAATTCCTCCATACAATCCTTTTTGCTCTTGGAACATCGTATGCGAATGATACCAATATGTTCCATTTTGAATAATTGGAAACTTAAAAATATGCGTTTTTCCTGCTTGTATTAGTTCGGTTGTAAGAAGTGGAACTCCGTCCTGTGCGTTAGGTAAAAGTAATCCATGCCAATGAAAAGAAACAGTTCCTTTTGTGTTGTTTTTGACATAAATAAGTGCTGTATCGCCTTCTGTAAAAAATAAAGTAGGTGCAGGAATTTATCCATTAGTGGTCAAAAGTTTTGCTTTTTTTCCTGCTAATTCCATAACTGTATCGCTTACTGTGAGATTATAAACGACAGTTTTGTTATTTATTTTATTAATGGAATGTTTTGAATGGTCGTGTTGTGCAAATGCGTTTTGAGATAATAAAAGGATAGAAATAAAAATAAGAAACAGGGAAGTAAATAATTGTTTTTTCATGATTTTTGAGAGTTTAAAAAATGGATATAAACCCCAAGGTCTTTTAAAAATCTTCTTTAAAAAATCTTAGAGTTTATATAGATATTTAGAAAAAAGTTAATTAAGCTGCCATTTTACGACATTCTTCTGCACATTTACGACATGATTCTGCACATTTTTTACAATGGTCGCCACTATGTTGTCCACATTGCTCGGCACACCAATCACAAATTTCTGCACAAATTCTACAATAGTCTTTTGTCCATTTGCTATCATTTAGCATTGCTTTGATAGCCACTTGACACGAATCAACACATTCGATACAACAACGAGGACAATCATTCATACTTTCTTTGGTTGCCATATTGTACAAACAGCTTTGACAATCGATAAAACATTGCTGACAGGCTTCTATACACGCTTGAAATTTTGAGTTAGACATAATTTTTGGATTTTAGGTTTAAAAATTTAGATTAAAAAATATTGAAATTAAATAAAAGGAATATTTTGAAGATTATATCATCTCTTTATTCGGCTACTTCTCTAGTTTCCTTATCAAGTGAGCCTTTAAAGGACGGAATTGGACGTTTGTTTCTTTCGCTTTCAGTTTCTACTATTCCATTTTCTTCAATATCATTGATAAGCCATTCCATTTCCATAATTTCTCTTCGCTGTGCTTTGATAATTTCATTAGCCAGTTTTCTAACTCTTATATCCTTTATTTGTGAACGTTCACTTGTCAGAATAGCAATAGAATGATGTGGAATCATTCCTTCCATATAGTCAGTACCTGTAACGGTTACTTGACTTCTTACTAACCATATCGAACCTACAATCAAAAGGACACCAAAGGTTAGAATAGCTACATTTATTTTTGTGTTTTTATACATATTAAGCATAAACAATAACATGATAATAATCATAGAACCTCCCATAATCATAGTCATAAAAAGACGGGTTTCACTAAACCAAAAGTGGTCTATAACTTGATAAGAGTGTGTGTACATTAAAAAAAACATAGCAATAATTGAAGTGGCAATCATTGCAAAAAATTTTAAATACTTCTTGTTACTTTCCATAAGTCGTAAAAATTAGGTTAAAAAATAGATAATATTATTTATTATCTATAAAATATAACCTAATAAAGTGCAATACAGTTTTGTAAAATTTTGGAAAGTATTTATACTATTTTGACTTATCTCTATTTCAAAAATTAATCATTATCTATCATTTTTATTTCATTTTTATAACTAAATATCGTGTAACAAAAGTTATTTCACATTACTATCTTTGTATTTAACTTAGTTTTTTCTTCCTCCTATACTAAAATATATGAAAAAGAATCACGTAGAACTAACAAATGAAGACAAAAAAAACTTCAAGAATTATTGAAGAAACGGAGCTTACTAAACCATGTTCACAAACGTGGTCTAGCTCTTCAACTGTTAGCTAAGGGTATGTATTATCAAGAAGTTCAAGACCATTTAAATGTAAATTATGTTTTGTTAAGTAAATGCGCCAAACAGTACAGTTCAGAAGGTCTTACTATGCTTTATGATAAATCACATTCAAGTCGTTCAGTATGTTTTAGTGGAGAAGAATGTGCAAAAGTTACAGCATTAGCATGTAGCAGCCCTGCCATAGGTTATTCTTCTTAGTCTCTTAGGCTTCTTTCTGATAAATTAGTTGAATTAGAAATCATTGAAAGTATTTCTCATACAGAGGTGGGTCGTATTTAAAAAAAAATGAATTACAACCTCACCGAAAAAAACAATGGTATATTGGAAAGTTAAATGCTCTATTTTTAGCACGAATGAACCTCATTCTTCGTTTGTATTTATTACCTTCCAATCCTTTACGATCTGTTTTATACTTTGATAAAAATCTCTGTTTTTTGATTGGAGATACAGTTGAAGGTCTAGCCATAAAGTCTGGGCAAGTGACTAAAGAGAACTATGCTTACACAAAACATGAAGCCTGTTCTTTGTTGGCTATGATAAAGCCTTTGACAGAAAAAGATGTGTTCACATACGACGTAGAAGACGAAAGAAAGAGTTTGCATTGTACATGCAAAAATTAGAAAGTCTTTATCCAGAAGCAGAGATAATTACAGTAGTTTTAGATAATCTAAATACGCATAATGCGAGTTCATTTTACGAAACTTTTGATGTTAGAGAGGCAGCAAGATTAGCTGATAGATTTAACTTTGTTTATACTCCAAAATCAGCTTCTTGGTTAAATATGATCGAAATTGAATTCTCAGCATTGTCAAGACAATGTTTAAACAGATGTATTTCTTCAATTTCTAAACTATCAAATGAAGTGATTGCTTACTTCAAAGAACGTTCAAAAAAAGCTATCAAAATTGATTGGCAATTTAGCAGAGAAACGGCAAGAAAAAAATTGAATAAATACTATACAAAGGTAAATAGTGAAAAAAAAAAACTTTTGTTACACGGTATTTAATAGCAAAGAGTTTTATCTATTTTTCGACGATAAATTCAGCCGTTTACATTAAAAAGGTAATTCAGTAAGATTATATAATCATGAAAAACGATATGTAATTCTTATTTTTTTCTTTTATATGGATATGAATTAGGGTTGAATTGTAATAGGTAAATTAGTCTAATCTATGTCCTTATCAATCAAAATAAGGTTCTCCCAAAAGCTCTGAAAGTGCCGTTTTATAGTCTTTTTCGCCCTTGTAAGCATAAAAATAGGTTTTCTGTCCCTGCTCAACTATTGCTGTTCTTTCGACCTCACAAAGTAACTGTAAGAGTTCTAAACATTTCCGTTTTGAATACCTTTTTTTCTGATGCTGAAAACGATTGATTGCTTCGGTTACTTCTTCTGCTGTCAGTAGTTTTCTTTTGAGTTCTTTAAATACCTTTAGCACTCTCTTAAATTCTTCTACTTGCAACGATTCGGAAATTCCCATACGTTTGCTTGTTTTTCTTTTTAGCATCAACCAATAGGAAATAAACGCCATTTTTCGTTTTCTTAAATCGTTTGTTTTTCGAAGTGTCAAGTTTTCTGTATCTACCAAAATAGATTTCAATGCAGAAATTTCTGTAATTCCTTTTTCGTTACTCGTTTTGAGTAAATACAAATAATGTTTCAAAAGCTGTTCGGTAATCACAAGCTGTACAGGTGTGAGCAAAATAGGATCTTCCATTGAAGCAAAATTTAGTTTTGCTTTCAGTTTTACATCTTGGGTATATTTTTCTACTGAAACGACAAGTTTTTCAAAGTCATTGACAAATAAATGTGCTATTTCTTGCCCTGCTTTGTCTTTTTCGGCTTTTTGGAACTCTTGGTATTGGCTCACATCTTTATTTATATCTTGTTCATAAAATAAAATCTCTTTCGGATTCTCAAAATAAGGACTTCCCTGTTTGTTTTTTTCGTGGGTATATTCGGCAAATATTTCTTGATAATTAATTTGAAAATTCCCTTTTTCTTTATCAAAATAAAGGTATTTAGAAACCTCTGTTTTTAATCTTTCCGTTTCGAAGTCGTGAAATTCCTCTCCGTACTCTAGTTTAGAATTTTGGTATCTTTTGTTGTGAATAACCAAACTTTCAGTAGCAAATTCAATCGTTTTTTCATAATCATAGTCTAAAACCAAATTTTCATCAGGCAAGAAATGAGCATAATTTTGAGTTACAATGATATTTTCTACTTCCATCACATCATAATTTCTAATTCTAGCAATAAACTGACGGTAAGAAGTGGTATCAAAACCTGCTCTAGTCTTATTGAGATAAATATTTGTCGTTTTTCTATCTGTTTCGATATTAAATCCAGCTTCTAATACAGAAGTCGTTATAATAATTTGTTTTTTATCGTTCCATTCAAACGTTGATTTACTTTGAATACTATCAAAATTTTCTTTTTCAGTTGGAGTAAGATCCGTAGAAGCCAAAAAATGAACACCTATTTTTTCTTTTAGCAATAAATTTTGAAGCAAACGAGCCTGTTCGATACTGTTGAGATGAATAATTGCTCTTTCCTCATTTTCTACAATGGTTTTACATTTTTCAAAAGCAAAAGAAGTCATTTTTTTATCTTGACAGAAAATAAGGGAAGACGCAGCATAGTCTTTTTTATCTTTTGCGACAATTTCAAAATGATTTATTTCTGAATTTGGCAAATAGAGTTTTGTAGGTGTCGCACTCATCAATAAATTATGTTCATTTTTGAGTAGTGTTTCTAATAAATTACCAATCACTTTGGGTCTAAAAGTACTATCACTTGTCATTAAATGTCCTTCATCAATGACTAAAAATACTTTTTTGTTGTAAAATTGTGTCAAAACGTGATAGGCATCTGGAAGTTTATCAAAATTGGTATAAATAATATCGTGCTGTTCTGTTTTTAGCCTTTCAATAGCTTGTGAAGCCGTATCTGCTGTAAAAACAATCTTATTTTCATCTCCATTCTGACCAATTTCAAGAGCTTGTTGTTTAGCAATGGCATTTCTAGGCGCAGCAAAAAGAACTACAAAACCTTTTTCATTAAGGAACTTAGTTAAATGATGTTTTACAAAATAACTCTTTCCAATCCCTGTTGGAGCTTGTAAATAGGTAAATTTTGAGTTCTCTAATGAATCTAGAAAGGTTTTATTTTCTACAAGCTGATTACCCAAAAATCCATTTATCTCAATTTGTTTCTTCTTTTCTACTTTTTTCTGACTAGCAAAAAATGCTTTTTGAAGGGCAAAAAACGCTTGATTATCTGTTTTTTGTGTATCTAATCTAAAATGATAAAATAAATTATTGTGTGTTTTGGTTTGTGTGAGCTGCTTACGAATCTCAAAAGTAGAATAACCTCTACCCAAATCATCTAATCCCTTTGCTTTTGAAATTGGATTGATAACTGAAAAAGTAAAACCTAATCCCAAGTGTTTAGCAGCAAAAAATGCCTTTTTGATAGCTGTAAGAAATTGAAGATGGCGAGACGACTTACTTTTGTTTTCAAATGTATCTGCATCAAAAACTAAATGAATGTTTTGATAGCCTAATTTTTTTATAACTGCCTTTGTGTATTCGTCAAAAGTAGCTGTTTGATAGTCTGTTTTGCCA
This sequence comes from Bernardetia sp. ABR2-2B, assembly GCF_037126435.1. GTDB lineage: Bacteria > Bacteroidota > Bacteroidia > Cytophagales > Bernardetiaceae > Bernardetia. Next base: position 28,249 of record NZ_CP147022.1, read on the forward strand.
TCTTGGTCTTTTTCTGCTGTTGCAGCCAATGAAATACCACCAATTCCAATAAAAGGAAGTCCTAATTTTTTGACCCCAAAAAAGGCTTTAAATTCTCCTTCTGTAATAAAAAGGGTCTTTTGTTCTTGTGTCGTTTCAGGCGCATACGCTAGAGCCGTCAAATACGGATAAGTTTTCGCTCCCTTCGGACTTAAATATTTTGTAGTCTTTCCTTCTTTACTAAAATAGGGTTTTGCTAAACGAATACGCTCAAAAACTTGATGTTGTCCTTCAATCGTATCAAAAATAGCCTTTTTTTCAATATCTGTATATCGAATGCTAATACCTTTGTGCTTATCAAATACAGGCGAAAAATAAATTTCTGCTTCTTCTTTCGAAAGTCCTAGTTCTTTGTAGATACGAGAACGGAAATAAGTCAAAACCTCATTTTCTATTTCTTGACTAGTTTGTTGCTGCTCAAAATAGTTATTTTGAGTTTTTTCTCCAATAGTATAATCAGTAAAACCATAGAGATTAGCTACAAAATCATACGCTTTTTGCTCCGAATAATTTTTTTCGTTTTGCAGAAAATCAAAAACGTTTCCTTTTTCTCCAGTATAGAAGTCGTGAAAATATCCTTTTACAGAAATAGCAAAGGATTTTTTGTTTTTATGAAGATGTGAAGGACTTTTATGGTAGGAAGATTTTCCTGCCAAGTGTGAAAAACCGAGCGTTTCCCACACTTTGGCGTGTTGGTCTGTATGATAAGCAAGACCTTTAACGTAACTGTAAAAGTTTGTTAATGAAGAAAAATTGTGTATAGTGGTAGCAAAGTTTGAATATTGCAAACTTTTTGCTACCTTTGTCGTTGTATTAACTGACATGGTTTTATTGGTTTATTGCTTTGTCGTTGTACTGTTTGACACTTTCGTCGGTGTCATTACTAAACCCTTAATGAGTGTTATACAAGTCTTTAAAAAACACGGTCGTTCAAACCTCGCTCGTTAAAAATATTATAAACCTTTTGTTGTTGGTCGCATCAAAAGGTTTTTTTTATGTCTTTACTTCACTAGAGAATTGTTTTAAAATAATTTAGTTGCTTCATTTGCTATTTTTAGGTATAGATTTGCCTATAAATACAGTTTTTTGCAAATGATATAAGCAAAGGTAATTAAAAAAAGGTAATACTTTTCATTTCCTATGGAAATTAATCCATTTGGATAGGCAAAATAAGTTCATTTTTAGCACTAATTATTATCTAATCTTCTACAAATTATTCAAAGTTTGGTATTTTGTTTGATATTCTTATCCTCTGTTTTATTTTTCTACAAAAAAAATAAAATCTTTTTTATATATTTAGCTAAAAATAATATATAGCTAATATTAAATTTTAGCTAAAAAGTATATTTATTTAATTAAACTTTTTAGCTAAATAATATAAATAATTATTTAGTTTTTTAGCTAAAAACATTTTATATCTAAATAATTTTGTTAGCTGTAAAAATTATTTTTAAATAAAAAATGCTTTAAATAACGTTTAA
>NZ_CP147023.1 GCF_037126435.1 Bernardetia sp. ABR2-2B
CTAGATTAAGTTTGACGATTTTTTTAATTTTCGGTATCTGTAAAGAGTACATTTTCTAACTCCTTAATTTTTTCTATAAGTTTAGGCTCTTCTTTCTGCAAAGATTCAATGTTCACGGCTTTTGTACCTATCTCTTTCAATCTACCAGCAAAGTACGGGCTTTTTATAGTGTATCGTAGCACCTCAAAAACCAGCCTATTTCCATTTTCTTTTTCTAATAAGATTTGATAGTTATCTCTCAAAAACTGCTCTCTATTAGCTAGTAAGGCGTTTATGTCGTCTTTTTCCTCCTCCTGTGTTTTGTCAAAAACAAAGTAGATTCTAATATCATTTTCATTTGAGAAAATCAATAAATGTTCACGGTTTTGTGGTGGATAAACAGACTTGTTTTTGAACGTGCCTACTTTTTGGCAGTGCATTTGAGTAGAAACAAACCTGTCATTTGTGAACAAATCAAATGTTTCTTGTATCTCTTTTTGTGCTTCTTCAGTCAATTCTACTTCAAAGTTGGCGCTGGTGGTGGTGCTGGTAGTGTGCTTAAAAATATGCTTTCCTAAAAAAGTAATGCTGTCTTTATGATTCTGAATGAAGGAAAAGCCAACGTCGAGCGCAAATTCTCTTTTGTTGGTGTCTAAAACCTTTACAGTATCAAAATCTACTCTAAAGTGTAAGTCTTGCCATAACTTCAAAGAAAAGTTCTCTAAAGTCGTGAAAACGGTGTCTATGTTCATTTTGTAATTGATTTGATTTATTATTTTATTCAGTTGGTTGTCCTGTGATGGCTCGGCTGTGAGCTGTACCGAAAAGAGTTTGAAAATATCAAAATCTACAATAGAATTAGAAAAAAACATCTCAAAATTTGAGTTTATAAAATGCTTTCTCTTTTGGTCTTGCTGGTGAAGAAAGTCGTTTTTGAAGTTCTTTTGATAGTCTTTGTATCTGTCTATGTTCTTAGTTTTGAAGAGGAAAGCTGTCAATAGATTGTCGCTATCAATGAAGTAACGGACACGTTCAAAATCTTTTGTTTCTATTTTTTGGTGTGGATAGTACTCTTTACTTTCTTTGTCAAACGCCTTTAAGGCTGCCAAAACGGTTTTCTCTTCTTCTAAAGTAGATATTACAAACATATCTCTTTGTTCTTTAAAAGGCTGTAAAACGTGTTCTAAGACCTTTATTTGTGTCAAAGGTTCTTTTGTGTCAAATTGAATTAAAACCTCGTTATTTGCGCTTAAATTGCGAAAAGCTGTAACATTTATGTTTATGCCTACTCTATTGAAAAAATCTTGTAAGGCATACGGTACGGCAGTATTGGATAGCCTGTTTTCTGCTGTCATTGTTGTAAATTTTGATTGAATGATTTGATTTGTGTGAATGAAGAAGAGAAAAAAAAAGAAACGACCGACCTTTTGTCGGTCGTTTCTTCAAATCATTTCTATCACTTCATTTACATTTATAAAGCAATTTGAAGGTTAAAAAAGTGTCAATTCCTATTTTGAGAATGATAAGAAAACAAAGATTTATGCTCTGCTTTCTCTTCTTCTAACTGTCTTACTTTTTCTTTCAAAACCCTGTTTTCTTCATTCAAATCGTCTTTTTGCGCTTCTAACAAGATAATTTCTTGCTGTAATTGTAACATCAAATCTATTTCATTTAGCACACCAACGTTTGAAGGCATATTTGGGAATAAAATATAGTAATGTGCAAAAAATACACGGATTAAGTCTTGCTTTGTTTCTATTTGATTGTTGAAATTTTCAGATACTTCTTTGAGAAGAGTACCTATTTTTTTAAATGCGTCCTGCTGTTGGTCGAGGTTATCCTTATCATACGAGCCTTCAAAGAATTGCTCATAAATGATTTTAAACAAGTCTATACGCACGTTATCTGACAGTTTTCGGCTGTAATTGATTCTTTTATTATTTTTCATAATTGAAAGTTATTTTGATTTTTTAGAGAAATTTAATTTTATACCTTTTTCGAGTTCCCAGTTTCGAATACGACATTCTTTGGAACAAAATCTTTGATTATGTGCCTTTCTATCGTACTTTTTGCCACAATGGGAAAATTCACACGTATCAATTTTAAAGCTGCTGCTATACGTAGTTCTACCAGTCTGTGAAGGCGTGGGAGTATTAACAGGGGAGTTACTGCCATATTCAAAACCTATCTTTCGGCTGGTGGTGGTGGTGTGATTTGTTGGTGCTGGTGTGGTGTAATTTGGTGTCGTAAACGAGGGCATTGTAAACGAGGGTGTAATAACAGGCTGGTTATTAACAGGCGTGTTAGTACCCACACCAGCCAAAACGCCGTTTTTCTCTAATAGACAATTAGACAAATACAGATAATAAAAATAATAAGCGACGATGTTCAGTAACTCAAAAACACCAAATACAAAGGCTGCTATCTTTGCCACGTCCTGCCCATCGCTGCTGGTGCTGGTAGTGCTTTCTTTGTGCTTCTCTTCTACTTCTGCTATTGCTTTCTTTTTGGCTGCTAAAACGTCTGTAAGTGCCTTTTGAGAGGTTTCAATATCTTTGTTTGCTGCAATGCGTAACCACTTGTTATTAGTGTTTTCAAGTGTGTTTTGAGAAGTCTGTAAACTCGTTTCAATGCTGCTAATTTGTGTAGAAAATTGATTGTTTATACTATCTACATTTGTTTGTAGCATACTGACATTTTCACTAAATTTGTCGTTCGTACTATAAAAGTAAACGGCTTTATTAGCAGAATAGACAGATAAGAAGAAAGAAAATAGAGTAGTAATTATTAGGATTGCAAGAAATAAACTATTAGATTTTTCTTTTCTTGCTATGCTGCTAAATACGTGGTGTGAGGTGTTGCTTTTTGCTATCTCAATGACAGCAAATAGCACCAATCCTAAGACGATAAGGATAATGAAGTATATCCAATTCTTTAACGACTCTGCTATTAGGAATATGCCTAAAAAGCTGACAGAAAAAGACATGAAATGATAAAGATTTGAAAAGTGTTTTGATAGTAGGAACAACGGTCGAGCCGTTTCTGCATAAGTTTGAGGTGTGAGCTTCTCTTCTGCAAAATCGTAAATAGCTGTATTTCTAACAGCATTTAAGGCAGCGTTTGAACTCTTTCGTATGATATCGAAGAATTTCATAGTTAATAAAATTTGAGGTTTGGAACTGATAATTGATTGATTATGATTAGGACTTAGTTACGATTGCAACTCGTTTCTAAGTCCGTTTTTTTTGTCTAATATTCTACATTTCACTTACAGCAAGATTAAAATTTTCTAACATTTCATTTTCTGCTATTGGATTGTAAATGTAAAGGTCTGCCAAAATCTTAAACCCCCACGTATCAATCCGTGCACACTCTTTTGGATTTTTTTCTAAATATTCAAAGGTTTCTTTTCCGTTTTTTCAAGTCTATCATTTTTACAAAGCTCAAAATCATTTTTATAAAAACTCAAAAGGTTATTTGAATAGCGTTTTTTATCTATTTGAGTCTGTAATAAATCTATTTGTTCGGAATGAAAACGCATTAAATTATAATAGCTTTTTGTATTCATAATTGATTGATTTACAAGTGATTATTTTGTTTTATCGAGCTTTTCTTCTACAATTTTACTGACTACAAAAGATACAGAACGCTCTTCTTTATCTGCCATTGCTTTAAGTTTTTTGAGTTGTTCACTACTTAATTTTAGCGATACTGTGGTGCGTATTGTGTCGCCTTTTGGGTTCTGCTGTGCCATAATTTTGAATATGAGTGAGTTAGTAGGTTTGGATAAAGAACAAATATACATAACTTTAATAACTTATACAAGTTATTAAAGTTATAATTAAAAAAACCAACTATTTTTTTTTAGTTGGTCTTTCTGCTGGTGTTAGGGAGCTTATCTAGCTATTAGATTGAAATTCTTATTTAGGCCGTAGCCTCTGCCATTTCCTTTTCTTTTTTGAATTGTTTTCAGATTCTTATCAATTTTATTTAAGAAAATAGATAGCTTATTTTCGTCAAACTCTTCAAAATTCACAATATTTTGAGTAATGTACATCAAAACAAAGTCTATGAATTTCAATCTTTTAATAACAAAAGACTGTCGTATAGGCTCTGTATTACTTTCTTCTTTATTTCTGCCACTCACTATGATAGTGAGCTTCAAAGATTCGTCTTTTTCTTCACTATCATTATTATCTTGTATATAAAAGTAGATTTTCTTTGTACGTGCTGCTGTGAGTGCGTATAGCTCTATACCGTCAAAATTTTGATTGTCAGTAGCAATTAATTTTCCGTATTTCAATAATTTTTCCATTATTTTTTTTTGAAGAAGAAGAAGAAAAAAGAAAAAAAATCTAATCACAAAATGACTAGATTTTTTGATACCAAAATTTATTCAAAAACGAATTAAAAAAGGTAAACTTTTAAAGTATATAAATGAATCATCTATTATTAAAACATAATGAGTAGGTAAATAATTACAAGTCAAAAAAAACCTTTCTACAATGTAAAAAGGCTTTAACAATCAAAATTTAATTATATGAAAAACTACAATCTATCTACCTAAACTATTCAAAATTGCTTTCAAATCTGACAGTTTTTGAGGTGCAAAAATCATTTGTTGGTAGCCATCTTGTAGCAGTCCAAACGCTTCTATTTCCTCTGTTTTTGGAACGTGTGAGTTATGAATGAGAAGAAAAATATCTTTGCCTTTTCTATGCAAAATACAAGTTCTTTTCCCTTCACTTTCTTTATTTGAATACTCAAAATGATTAGTGCTGATTTGTTTAGGAAAACGCTTTTTAATAAGCGTAAGAGCCTTTTTTATATCTAATTCAGTCATTTGATTAGTTGGTTAGTTAATTGATTAGTCATTGATTATCAGTAGCTACTATTTGCAATGCTTCTATTTACTTCATTTATTGCTTCTGCCATTCTTCTTCCGTCCATCTCCAAAACGGTTGGTTTGGCTGCAATCTCTCTTAAAAGCTCTTCTATTCCTTTTGTATTAAAAGATTGTGTAGATTCTGTCCCAGCCTGTTTTTTAGAAAGCTCTTTTGTTGTTTGTCCATTAACATCTTGCATTTTTGATAAGGCACTAAGAGAGTTCCCATTTTTAGGTTCGATGTTATTCTCTTCAAAGAAAGAACGTTTCAATGGACTTGCTGCATAAGGGTCGTTTTTATCTACAAAACCATAATCTTTTTTCGGTTTATAGTCTGGTGGTCGCACCATTCCAGTCATTTCAAAAATCTTATCTCCAAACGGTAGCATATCAATCAAATCATAAACTTGCTGCAAAAAGGTAGTTTTGAAGGATTCCCAGCCACTACCAAATCCGTTTTGCACCATATCTACAAGACCAGTTCCTAAACTATAAAACAGTCGTAAGGGTGCTGTACTAATTGCAAAAATTGTTTGTATTACGTCCCAAACTGTACCAGCAACGGCTTTTATTTCTTCTTTGTATTTGTTCCAAAACTCTATACCTTTCTGTATTCCAATAGCCAAAAGTTGCAAACCACTTGCAGCGTAACGAATACCCACGCCAATAATTCCAAATGCAATTTTACCAGCATTTGCCCAGCCACTAGCACCGTCCGTGTCCCCAAATAAAGACCCAAAAGCTGTGAATAATTCAGATAAAACAGGCTTTAAATCTTGCCAAGTATCTGAAAGAGTTTTGAACAAAGGCTCTAACATCTTTTCAAGTATAGGCATACCCTCCTTAAAGGCTTTTTTGACACCAGCAAAGAAGAAACCGAACTCTTTAACTATTCCTAAAATTCCATACTTTTCGAGTTGGTCGTTCATATCTTTTGGGAGTGAAAAACCTTCACTAGTGCTGCTGCTAAAAACAGTCATTATGCCAGTAAAAAGTCCCCCTATTGTTGCTAAAACCTTATTAACAGGTTTCAAATCGTCCCCAGCCTTGCCTATGTTATGAAGAGAATTATTAAAGTGTTCGACACCACTTGTAACAGTAACAAACAGACCAGCAATGGCAGTTACACCAGCAATAATAGGCAGAATAAAGCCACTTGCTACTATTGTACTAGCCTTAAAAGTTAGCATAAGACCACTTATTAAGGTTTTGAGTTTGGCAAAGGCAAAAATAGCCATACCAGCACCAGTCGCAATTCCTATAAAAGCACTACCAAAACGCATTAAATTTTGTCCTGTACTCGTTTCTGCAAACGCCTTCATTTTTTGAATTGCTATCGTTCCAATATCTACAAAGCTCTTCAGAGGTGCTAATAAAGCCGTTCCAAGTGTAATTTTGAGGTTTTCTAAGTTAGATTTAAAAATAGTAACTGCACCATTGAAATTATTTAATTTTTCCTCAGCAATGGCAGAGCTGCTAAATTTTTTCATATTTTCAAGCACGGCTGCAATACCAGCACCACCATTTTTGGCAAGTACGGACGCTGCTTTTATGGCATCACTACCAAACAAAGTTTTCATACTTGCGCCCATATCCTGTTCACTCATTCCTTTATAGGCAGACTGTAAAGCATTTGCCAAACCTTCAATATTTTTGACTTTTCCGTTTTCAAAAAATTGATTATTTCCGTCGACGATTAATCCTAACTTTTCCATTTCGGCTTTCGCTTTCTTTGTGTCAGGCTGTAAGCGTTGCAAGAATGTTTTTAGAGAAGTACCAGCGTCCGAACCTGTCAAAAAATTTTGTGCTAATAAACCCAAACCAGCGTTCAAATCCTCAAAACTCATTCCCAAATCACCAGCAACTGCACCACTTTGTTTAATGGCATAGCTCATTTCGCTTACGTTCGTACCAGCCGAGTTGGCAGCACCCACAATCAAATCACTAGCTCGTTTAAAGTCCATACCGTCCTGTTTAAAGGCGTTTAATGCACCAGCACCGAGTTTGGCAGCTTTCACAATATCCAATCCACTAGCCGTCGCAAAATCTAAGGCACTTTTCAGACCACCCCCCAAAATCTTTGAACTGTCCAAACCAGCCTTTGTTAGTTCCTCGTATGCGTTTGCTGCTGCCATTGCACTAAATTCAGTAGCACCACTGGCAGCCATAACTTCTTTTTGAATGGCTGCCATTTCCTTACTATTACTTTGTGTAACGGCTTTTATACTACTCATTTGCTGCTCGAAGTCCCCAGCCAAACCCACCACGTCCGAAATTTGATTAAGTCCACCCTGTCCCAAATCCATTAATTTAGAAAGGCTTTGTTTTGCCATTCTATTGGTTGCGTCCGTGTAGCTTTTCCCTAACCTGTCAGTAGTCTGTATTAAACCTTTGAAGGTTTCTTGCAACTTCATTGCTTCTTCTTTGGCGTTCCCTGTGATATGAAAAGCCATTCCAAATCCAAAACCGTCCGTACTCATTTTTTTTTACTTTAAAATTATCGTTTCCTTTTTTTATAAAACAATATGAATTTTGATAAAATTACTGACTGTCTTTTGACTGCTTTTTACTAATTTTGACTAATCACACAAATCAATCAAAAAATGGAACGATTAGAGAAAGACGAATTTTTACAAATAAGCAAGGCAATAGAAATTTTTGATACTTCTTACTCTTCAGTTCAAAGATTGTGTCGAAAAGAAAAAGCTGGTAAACGAGTAAAGAAGAAGTCAAATAAATACATAATTCAGTATTCTCTTCTTAAAGAACATTTCAAATTAAAGGAAAGCACAAAAGTACGCACACCACCACACGTCGAAAAAGCCGAGCCAAATAATATGGCTGGTAGTCTTTCAGCTGCTGGTGCTGCTGGTAGTGATGACAGACTTATAGATAGTCTAAACAGTCAGATTGATTTTTTAACCAGTCAGATAAATTCAAAAGACAGTCAGATAGATAAGCTACTGCAAAGACAGTCAGAACAAAACATTATAATTCAAACGCTGCAAACCAGCCTATCTAACAAAATTGATAGTTCCGTGCCTTTGTTGGTGGATTCCATTAAAGAAGTCCGTACTGTACCAGCACCACCACCAGCGCAAAATAATGATAACGGCTTTACTGTTGCTGCTGCTATTCTTATTCTACTGACAATCCTGTTAATCGTTCTTTTTGTTTGGAAATAGTACAGACTATTCAGACTATTTACTGAATAGCTATATTTAATTTTAGGCACAAAAAAGCCGTTTCAAGTCAATGGAACGGCTTTTTAAATGTAAAAACTTCAAAAAAGCTATATGAATTAACAATATGTTTATTACATCAAATGAAGTACTTTTTAGTACAAAGTGATTAAGAGAATAGAGAAAGGCTGGTATTTACGTGATTATTCCTTATTACTCGTTTTGCTGGTGGTGTGAGGTCTGCAAAGGCTGTTTTGACAGTAGCACCATTGATAATTAATTCTACTCTTCTATTGCCACAATCAATTTTGATAAAAGTATCTTTTGGCAGCAAATTATACAAATTCAGTTTTGAAGGTTGCGCCCCTTTTCCTTTTCGCAAACCAGCATCTTTAAAGCTATTATTTATTAACGTATCGTATGTTTGACTTTTACCTACTGTCAAAAATGAAGAGAAGCCCAAACGTTTGGCTATGTTTGAAGTTATGGCAGCTTTAAAAGCCTGTACCGTGTCCTTTTCGGCTGCAAAGGCTCTTCTTTCTCTTTCTATAAAGATACTGTCTTTGAAAGTCAGATAATCATAATGTAGTTGGTAAAAATTTAATTCTGTCATCTCATTGATAAGCATTTTTGCAGCTAATTCACTTACTTTTTTGATTCTATACTCGTTCATGTTTTTTGGGAGTTTGGTTTGGGAGTGATTAAAACTATACTGATAGAAAGCCGAAAGATAAGAGTAGGTACAATTTGTAAAGGAACATCACCAGCCGAAAGGAATAAGGCAAAGGCAAAATAGTAACTCATTTTATCATTGTATGCTGCTGTAAAATTTCGGTTATTTCTCTTCATTTTTGACAGGTTTTTAAAAGTGATTAGATAAATGAATAAAAGAGCGTTTTTGATAGTTTAAAGGCTGTTTTTTTACCACGATTAGGTATTTCTATTGCTATAATAGTATTCTGTAATCGTGGTAATTTTTAATGGCTTACACGTCCTTAAATAGTGCCTTAAAATCGTCTTTTGATTTATTAGCTTCTTCTTTCTCTTTTTGTTTGGCAGCAAAGAAGTTTTTGAAGAGTGTTTTAAATTCGTCTTTCAATGTACCAGTTTTGTGTCTTTCCATTTTACCAGTTTCTTTGTTTTCGATGCGTGGGTTTCCGACTTCAAAAAAGTATTCAATGAAGGTATTTAATTCTAACTTACTCTTTTGTTTGTGTATCTCTTTATCACTATTATAAGCCTGTACCAGCGTATCTAATTGAATAGGCAGTAATAACTTCTTTTCAAGTTCCTTTACTTGTTTTGCTTTTAATTCAATATCCTTTTTATGATATCTATTAGGGTTTTTAATAGAGAATAGATAGTCTAATTCAAATTTGATTAACTCTTTCTTATATGTATTTGTAGCTGTCAGTTTTGGCTCGTTTGTTTTCTTATCAATACAGACTAAAACGGCTTTCACTTTTTCAGTATTCTCAAATACTTTGTACAATAGATTAAAATGCTTTTCAAGTAATTTTTCTGCCATAACCAACTGATTAGGATTAAGACCAGTTTTGGCAAGTTCGTTTTCTACTTCTTCATTTTCTGCTGTCGTTTCTACATAAAATTTGGTTTCTTTTTTTAGTCTGCTGTCTTTTGTTTCTTCATTCACACACTTACATAAAAAATGAAAATGATATAAATATAAGAAAGCTATATATTTACTATCGTCTTGTTTTTCTTCTTTTATTTCTTCTTTCGCTTCTTCAGTTTTCTCTTCTATCTCTTCTATCTCATTAACAGGATAGATTATTTTTTTAGGTTTATGTACTAAAGGACTGCCATTTTTTAAGCTAACTTTCTCTATTTGCTCCTGTATAAGTGCGTAATTAACCTCAAAACTCTTATTTTCTTCATTCCAATAAAGAAACGCATTTTTAAGGTGTTCAAAATAGAAAAGGTCTTTTGTAAATTTTGATTCACTTCTGTTATTTTCTTCATTACAAAAATTCATACATCTTTTAGCCTTTTCGATAATCTCTTCTTTGTTAATCTTGACTAAATCCTTACTGTCCTTGATTTGATTCAATGAAGAAGTAATTACTATATAATCTACTTTGAAGTTATCTTTTAAGCTAGTATCATTGTTTCTTATGCGTTTTCTTAATTGTAAGCTGGTAGATTCGTCGAAAGCTGTACCATTACTATTATCAAAATTTATAATAGTTGCTGGTTTGTCAGTAAAAACGCTATACCCTGTACTAATTAAGTTAGTTCCTATAATAAAAGGGTACTGCTGGTAGTCTTTGAATGAGAAACTACCAACTTCTTTATTTTCGGCTGGTGTGTTTAGTTCTGCTAAAAATTCCTTTTCCTTTTTATGTAATTTTTTTGATGCAATGATATAAGCACCTGTATTTTCCATCTTTAAACGTCTTTCAATGGTTCTTATCACTTCCATACTATCTACCATCAAAAGGGCTTTCTTATTGTTTTTATGGTGTTCTAGTAGTAAATCAATAGCAATTTGTAAGCGTTTGTTTTGCGACGGCTCTACAATTACAGTTGTTTCAATCTCTTCTTGTTTCTTAGTAGAAATAAAATCAAAATTTACTACTTGATTATCATAAACCATCTCTTTTTTTGTACCAGTAATGAGTATCGTTTTTTCGGTTTCAATGATTTTGAATACTTCATTTAATACTTTATGTCTATTTATTATCGAGGTGTCTTTTGAAAGTAATTGAGGTTCGTCGATAACAATATGAAAATCAATATTTAATGATTTACAAAGGTTTACCAGCTTTTTGAGGTTGTTTGCATTACAGTAAAGAATATCATTATTATCAATATCACTTTCTAATTTTGCAGCTTCTTCTTCAAAAGTATCGCTAATAAAAACAGGCTTTTTATGTTTGGCAGCTTCTGAAATTGCTAAGATGTTTCTTTGTGTACAAAAAATGATTTTCTTATTTAAGAAGAAATGTAAAAATTTAGCGAGTTCTACAATAGCCGTACTTTTCCCTGTATTCATTTCTGAATTAAACTGAATGGTTTTTTGGCTTGTTATTGCTTCCAAAACAATAGGATTGTTAGTAAGCGTATTACCAATATACCTACCTATTTTTACAACATTCCAATTCTTTGTTAATACCTTCATTAAATCAAAATCAAAACGATAAAGCGAAATATAATCACAAATATCATTGTGTACAGGCTTTTCAGTTACTGCTGCTGGTGGTGTGCTGGTTTCTTCTTTAGTGAAAGCATTTATAAATTTCTTTTTCTTCTTATCAAATTTATGCGTTTGTACTGTCAGTTTTGGCAGCGTAACCAGCCTAAAATTAATATTTTGATACACTTCTTTAGATAAGGCAAAACCATTGCTTACACCTGTAAAGTCCGTATCGTAACAGATTGTAATTTCTGTAATGCCTTTACTTCTTAGAATATCCTGTATGTATGCTGGTAGTGTTTTTGATTCCGTGCCTAAAGTGAAAGCATTATAACCAGCCTGTATCAATGCCAAACAATCCATTTCGCCACCAACTAAAAAAGCTGGTTCTGCTGGTCTTAACTCATTCAATCCAAACGAGTAAATATAATCTTTATCTATCTTTTCCTTTGCAGTATCTAAGTTTGGATAGTACCAAACCTTTTTCAAATCTTTGTCTAAGACCTTATAACACTCATTTTTTACTATTTCTACTGCAAAAACATTTTTATTATTTTGGTGTGCTGGTGTGCTGGTGTGGGAGTTCTGCCAAAACAAATCAATACTATCTACACTCTTCAAAAACTTCTTTGCTGTCGTTTCTGAAATGTTCCCTTTTTCTAATAAATATGTTTTGTTGGTTTCTGTAAAGTCTTGAAAGTGAAAGCTGCTTTTTTTGATTTTATTTACTTTCTTACTTGCTGTTTTTCTCTTTCTTTCTTCTTTAGCCTTTTTTATGCGTTTTAAGACACTTTCTTTAGAAACTGTAATATCACTTAGAAAATCATCTAAAGTTCCTATATTAAGGCAAAACTTACCTACAAAGTCATTTAGATTACCATTAAAGTTAAGAAAATTATTTGCATACTCTAAAGGACTGAAAGTGTCCCCTGTACGGTGGTCTTTCACTTGCCAAAACCCACGGCTTTTATTGAAGTAGAAAGAAATATCATTATCATTAAAATTCTGTATTCTGCTGTTGTTTTGCAAAATATTTAGTACAGACCATTGCTCGAGGCGTTTGGGGTCGCTATCTAAGAAGTCATTAACTTTCTCAAAAAATTGTGCTGTCTTGTTGTACTTTTGCGCTGCTGTGGGAGCTGCTGCTGTCGCTTCTTTTGAAGTGTAAAATTTTTGGTTTTTCCAAACCTTTTGCGTATCTTTGTCGTTGTTATTACGGTACATTTGTCGTATAAATGTATCACACAATTCAAACTTAATCAAAAAAATATACTACGCTCTCACACGGAAATATTTTTGATTGCACTATTATTTATTTTATGCCTTTTGGTAATAAAAACATTCAAATCCTTTTTGGTCGCCAACCGAAAAGGATTTTTTGTTTTTACTACTTCATTATGTATGTTTGAAATGAATGAAGAGTTAAAAATTTGATTTAAAAAAAGCACCTGTTCGAGTAAAAGTGCTTATTGCGTTAGCAAAGTTAATAAAATAACGGAAATTAATCTCATTAAGTTTGCAATACAAAGTAAGTGTTTTATAAAATATTATTATTTGCTTTGTAAGTAGTTGATTTTCAAGTCGTTACGCTGTGAAGGATTTTATTATTATTTTTTAATTTTGATAAAAAAAAGGTGTGGCAAGGGTAGCCACCACACCAATTTTTAACCAAAAAAACCAGCCTGTACAA